>JANXPK010000092.1 GCA_025357355.1 Rhodobacterales bacterium | reverse complement strand
GCGGCGCTGGGCTACTACATCAACCCGTTGTTCAGCATCCTCTTGAGTGGCGTGCTGCTGGGCGAGCGGCTGAGCGGGGCGCAAAAGGCGGCGATCGGGCTGGCGGCGGTGGCGGTGGCGGTTATGACCTGGGCTGCGGGGCAGGTGCCGGTGGTGGCGCTGGGGTTGACGGTGACCTGGGGGTTTTACGCCTATTTCAAGCGGGCGCTGCCGATCGGGGCCAATCAGGGCTTTACGCTGGAGGTGTTGATCCTGCTGATCCCGGCGCTGATCTATGTGGCGGTGCAGGGGGCGCGGGGCCAGGGGCATTTTCTGGTGGGCAACACGCGCGATGACCTTCTGCTGGTGCTGTGCGGGGTGGTGACGGCGACGCCGATGATGATTTACGCCAATGGCGCCAAGCTTTTGCGGCTGTCGACCATTGGCATCATGACCAAGGTGGCGCCGACGATGATCTTTCTGACGGCGGCATTCGTGTTTCACGAGCCGCTGAGTCAGGTGCAATTGCTGGCCTTTGCGATGATTTGGTCGCTTTGGTGCTGTACACGGGGGGCCATGATCCGCAACGCGCGGCGCTGATCGGTTGGGCTTGACAGGGTTTTGTACACCTGTACAGAAATGGCAAAACTGCGGAGGTCCGGATGGAGTTCGTGCATTTCCTGTCCAGTCACATGCTGGACCCGGCCTTGGGCGGCAAGGCGCTGTATCGCCACACGGTCGAGCAGGCGGTGCAGGCCGAGGTGCTGGGGTATACGGGGGTCGGGATACCGGAGCATCATCTGGTGAACCTGCTGCTGATCCCGTCGCCACTGCAGATGGCGGTCAAGATCGCGGCGCATACCAAGTCAGTCAAGCTGATGACTTCTGTATGCCAGTTGCCGTTGCGCGACATGCGGGTGTTCGCGGGCGAAGTGGTGCAGGCGCAGGCCTTGTGTGAAGGGCGGTTGATGCTGGGCATGGGCAAGGGGGCGTTTGGCTTTGAGACCGGGCGGATCGGAGTGCCGATGGCCGAGACCAAGGCGCGGTTCGAGGAAGCGCTGGCGGTGCTGGAAGCGCTGCTGACACGGGCGGATGTGGCCTGGGACGGCACCTGGTACAAGTTCGAGGCGCTGACCACCATGCCAAGGCCGGAGGACCCGATACCCTTGATGCTGGGGGTGATGGCGCCGCCGGGGATCGAGGCGGCGGCGCGCAAGGGCTATCATGTGCAGACCACGCCC
>JANXPK010000081.1 GCA_025357355.1 Rhodobacterales bacterium | reverse complement strand
ACAACAACCCGGTCAACGGCTTTGTCGCCTCTTTCGTCGGCGAGAACAACATATTGGCGGGCGAGATCAAGGCGCGGGCGGACGGGATGGCGAGTTTTGTCACCGCCATCGGCACCTTCCGGGCGCGGATTGCGCCAGATGTGAAGGTGGGAAAATTGTACGTGCGGCCCGAGCACATGATCCTGCAAGGCCAGCCGGGGACGGAAAACTCGGTTCCGGTACAGCTGACCGAAGTGGCGTTCGAGGGCAATTTCATCACCATCCATGCCCAGACGGCCAACGGCACCGATCTTACGGCCGAATTGCGCAATGACGGGTCGGCCACGGTTCCGGCGGCGGGGGCGAAGATGTTCATGGCCTTTGACGGCAAAGCTTGCGCCATCCTGCCCGACAGCGCCAATGCGGGGGCCTGAGCCATGGACAACCTTGTGCGCCGCTATGGCTGGGGCCTGACCTGGACCTTTATCGGGCTGACGGTGTTCTGGATGGCCATTCTGGTGATCCTGCCCGATTTCACCATGCTGGAAAGCTCGTTCCGGCCCTATCTGCCGGTGGTGGATGTGGGCGGGCCGAAGGATTTCTATTCCTTCAACAATTACAGCCAGATCCTTGGCAATGACGTCGATTGGTCGATGTTCGGCGTGCATGTGCAGTTTCCGGCGAGGATGAAGGTGTTCGTGCTGACGCTGCTCTATTCCGCGGTGGTGACGTTCATCACCTTTGTGCTGGCCTATCCACTGTCGTACTATCTGGCCAAGATCGCCTCGCCCAAGACGCTGCCGACGCTGTTTTTGTTGCTGTTCGTGCCGCTCTGGGTGTCTGAAGTGCTGCGGTCTTTTGCGTGGTACATCATTCTGACGCTGAAGGGGCCCTTGAACGAGTTCCTGATTGCCATCGGGGTCCTGAGTACCGAAATCCGCTGGATCGACGGCTATAGTCCGGTGATCGTGACGCTGGTCTATACCTACGTTCTATTCATGCTGTTCCCGCTGTATAACGCCATGCAATCGCTGGACAATAACCAGATAGAGGCCGCCAATGACCTGGGGGCGCCGTCGTGGCGCATTCACTGGCGGGTGATCCTGCCCCATGCCAAGCCCGGCATCGCCAGCGGGGCGGTGATGGTGTTCATGCTGTCGGCGGGGTCGCTGCTGGTGCCCGCCATCCTGAATTCGACCACCGGCAACTGGTTCACCCAGACCATCCAGAGCATCATGCTGGAACAACAGGACTGGAACACCGGGGCGGCGTTTGCCTTCATGCTTCTATTGGCCTGCACGTTGGTTGTGTCGCTCGCCATGCGGGTGTTCGGCGTCAAGCTTTCCGACATTGCAAAATAGGGGGCAGCCATGAACACCAACCGCAACTTCCTGTTTCATCTGTATATGGTGCTGTTTCTGGTCTATCTGCTGCTGCCGTTGTTCGTGATGGGCGGGGCCGCGTTCAACGACAGCAAGCTGCCGACCATCGTGCCGTGGAAGGGCTGGACCACCGAGTGGTTCGTCGCGATGTGGAACGACGACCGCATCTGGATCGCGTTTCGCAACACGTTGCTGGTCGCCCTGGCGGTGGTTGCCATTGCGGTGCCGGTGGGCACGTCGGGGGCGATTCTGGTCAACTCCATCGGTGGCCGGGTCCGCGCGGTGTTGTACGGCATGATGGTGGCGCCGATCCTGGTGCCGGGCGTGGTGATCGGGATTTCGACACTGCTGTTCTGGAACCATTTTGGCGTCGGTTCGGGGCTGCATCTGTCGACGCTGGGGCAGGTCAGCTACATTGCCTCGTTCGTGATGTTGTTGGTGCTGGCGCGGCTGCAAAGCTTTGATCAGGGGCTGGAGGAGGCGGCACTGGATCTGGGTGCCAGCCATGCGCAAGTGATGCGGCGCATCCTGCTGCCGCATCTTTATCCCGCGATCGGGGCGGGGGCGGCAATATCGTTCTTTCAGTCGATCGAGAACTTCAACGTCACGCTGTTCACTCGCGGTGGCAAGGATACGTTGACGGTCTACGTGTTCTCGAAGGTCCGTTCGGGGATCACGCCGACGATCAACGCGCTGGCCGTG
>JANXPK010000052.1 GCA_025357355.1 Rhodobacterales bacterium | reverse complement strand
GGATTTTGGCGCGCTGGTGGCCGCTGAGGCGGGCCCATTTCGGCTGGGCGCGGCGGGCGGCGGCGACCGCGGCGTCAAGGTCGGCGGTGCTGCCTTGGGTGATGTCGGCGAGGGTTTTGCCGGTGGCGGGGTTCTTGGTTTCAAAGGTGTCATGCGGGGCGGTGAAGGCGCCGTCGATCCAGTGACCGAAGCGGTTTTGGTGCTTGGCGAGCCAGGCAAGAGCCTCGGCGTTGGACTCGGGGGCGGGGCCATAGGCCATGCTGTCGAAGATGTCGCGAACGGTCATGGTGTGGTTCCTTGAAAGGGGGGCGCATTCGCGCCTTAGCCCATCGCATGGCGGTTGGCGGCGGAATAGCGGCCGGTCAGGTGGTGTTCAAGCTGGCGTTCGATGTCGCCGAGAAGCGAGGAGGCGCCAAAGCGGAAGAGGTCGGGTTGCAGCCAGGGATGGCCAAGTTCGTCCTTCATCAGGGCCTGGTAGAGCAGGGCGTCCTTCGCCTTGGAGATGCCACCCGCGGGTTTGTAGCCGACCTTGACGGTGGTGCGGTCCTGATACTCCCGAATGCAGCGGATCATGGTCAGGGTGACGGGCAGGGTGGCGTTGACGCCTTCTTTGCCGGTCGAGGTCTTGATGAAATCGGCGCCGGCCATCATGCAGATGAGGCTGGCCCGCGCCACATTGCGCAGGGTGCCAAGCTCGCCGGTGGCAAGAATGGTCTTCATATGGGCGTCACCGCAGGCGGCGCGCATCTCGCGGGTCTCGTCATAAAGCGCCTGCCAGTTCCGGGTCAGGACGTGGCGGCGGGAGATGACGATGTCAATTTCTTTGGCCCCGGCTTTGACACTTTCGCCGATTTCGGCGATGCGCAGGTGAAAGGGCGACAGACCGGCGGGAAAGCCGGTGGAGACGGCGGCGACCGGGATGCCCGAGCCTTCAAGGGCGCGGACGGCGGTCTCGACCATCTCGTGATAGACGCAGACAGCGCCGGTGGTAAGTCCCTGCATGCCCAACTGTTCCAGCAGGGGTTCGCTGACCGGTTGGCGGGCCTTGGCGGCCAGGCGTTGCACCCGGCCCGGGGTGTCGTCGCCCGAGAGCGTGGTCAGGTCGATGCAGGAAATCGCCTTGCAGAGCCAGGCGGCTTGATAGTCTTTCTTGACCGAGCGCCTGCCGCCGAGGGTGGCGGCGCGGCGTTCGATGGCGGAGGTGTTGGCCTGCACCGAGGCAACCCAGTCGAGGTCAAGCGGCATGCCGGGGTTACGGGCATGGGTAAGTTGGGGCAGCAGGCTTTTCGCGGCAACGGTCAGGGTGTTCATCGGCAGCCTCCGCCGCAAGGGATGCTGGCAGGTTTGCATGGTGCGGGTCGCGATGGCAAGGGCGGGGGATGCTTGCCGTGCCAGATTTTTACTGGATGGTCAAATATCGCGAGGGGATTGACGCCGCGTCGTGCGATGTGGTCTGGCCGTGGCATCCGGGGAGGTGGGCATGGCGGAAATTGACCTGACGACGCATTGGGCGGGCCTTCTGTCGCTGGTCATCTTCGGGGCGGCCTATGTGCTGGTGATCTTTGAGGAGACCACCGGGATGGAGAAATCCAGGCCCGTGATGCTGGCGGCGGGGTTGATCTGGGGGCTGACCGGGCTGGCGCTGACCTTGCAGGGGCGGCCCGAGGTGGCGCATGAACGCGCGCTGGCGGTGATCGAGAGCTATGGCGAGTTGTTCCTGTTCCTGCTGGTGGCGATCACCTACGTCAACACGCTGGAAGAGCGGCGGGCATTCGAGGTGTTGCGGGGAAGCCTGGTCGGGCGGGGGTTGAGTTACCGGTCGTTGTTCGTGCTGACCGGGGTCGTGGCGTTCTTTTTGTCCTCGGTGCTGGACAATCTGACGACGGCGCTGGTCATCGGGGCGGTGGTGGTGGCGCTTGGGCGGGAAAATCCGCGGTTTGTAGCGTTGTCGTGCATTTCGGTGGTGGTGGCGGCCAATGCCGGGGGGGCGTTCTGCCCGTTCGGCGACATCACGACGCTGATGGTGTGGCAGCAGGGCAAGCTCGGGTTTGCCGAGTTCTTCCGGCTGTTCCTGCCCGCCGCTGTCAACTGGCTGG
>JANXPK010000839.1 GCA_025357355.1 Rhodobacterales bacterium | reverse complement strand
GACTGTGGCATGGGTCGTGTGAGGTCAGTCATGCCTGAACTGGTAAGCTCTCCTCTGTCATTTCGTCGCCAGGAATGGCCCCGGTAATCAGGCCGACAATCTCTGAAACCTTGGTCTGGCTGACCGTTCTTGTGGCGATCGTGCGTCCCAGCCGCATCACCGTGATGCGGTCGGCAATCGACATCATCTGCTGCATGTTGTGGCTGACCACGATGACGCTGACATCATGCTTGCGCAGGTCGCGGATGACATCCAGCACCTGCTCGGTCTCGCGCACGCCCAGCGCCGCCGTCGGCTCATCCAGAATGACGATGCGACGGCCCCACAGCAGGGCGCGGGCAATGGCCAGGCATTGACGCTGGCCGCCCGACATGCCTTTGACCGCCACGTTGATCGACGGCACTTTGACCGCCAGAGAGTTCAGCACCTCGCGCGCCCGTTCACGCATCTGGCGATCGTCGACCAGATTGAAGAACCGCGCGATGGGGTTCTTGGCCAGTTCTTCGCGGCCGAGATAGACGTTCTGGTAGGCCGACATGGTGTCGACCAGCGCCAGATCCTGATAAACCGTCTCGATCCCGGCATCGAGCGCGTCCTGGGCCCGGCGCAGCTGCACCGGCTGGCTGTCGATGAAGATATCGCCGCTGGAGGCGCTGACAATGCCTGACAGGATCTTCAGCAGCGTTGACTTGCCCGCGCCGTTGTCGCCGACCAGTCCCAACACCTCGTTGCCGTGCAACCGCAAGGAGGCATCGGCAAGGGCAACGACCGCCCCGAAATTGCGCGAGATATGCCGTGCTTCAAGCACCGGCGCTGGTTCTTCAATGGACATCCGGGAAACCCCTGTCGTTCCACATCTGGAACGCTCGTACCACTTATTGAACGATTACGCATTGCTCCATGGCTTGTCAAGTTGCCGCTCGCGACGCTTGCTGAGCACACAATCGCCCCTGATCCGATCCGCAATGGTCGACTTTCCACGTGGCGCTGCGGTGGGCAGCGCAAGTTTATGGTGTTAATTCATGCCGTTAGGCGGTGGACCTGCCAACACACCCGGCACAGGGCGCAAGGTCGGCCAGACTAGCCCGCGTCGCCGTTCCGCTCTTCCAGAAGCTCGATCTGGATCTGCTGCATCTCCACCAGCTTTTGCCATTGATGGGCCAGCTGGTGGTCAATTTTTTCATGCAGTTGCCGGATTTCCAACTCGGCTTTCAGGTTGACCCGGTAGTCGTTCTCGCCCCTGATGCGGTCCTTGGTCTCCTGCCGACGCTGACTCATCATGATCACCGGGGCCTGCAAGGCCGCGATGCAGGACAAGACCAGATTGAGCAGGATGAACGGATAGGGATCGAACGGCGCCTGCAGCAGGCCAATGACGTTGAGAACGATCCAGCCCGACAGAACCGACACGAACAGGATGATGAAGGTCCAGCTGCCGCCAAAGGTCGCCACCCGGTCGGCCATGCGTTCACCGAAGGTCAAATTGTCGGACTTGCTGTCGTCGAGATGGCGGGCAATGATCTGCCCTTTTTCCAGACTTTCGATGACCTCCCGGTCAAGTGCCGTCAACAAGCCTGCCATGCTGAATCGATCCGAGTCGCAAGGGTGCATAGAATTCGAGCGGGGAATGCTACGGGACGCAAACTTACGAACGGAACCATTCACGATCGACCGCACAAGGACGCCACCATGACAAATCCCCCTCTTGCCCCCGGTCCGGGAATCTACGACCTCCGCAACCAGACCGCGCTGGTGACGGGGGGTGCGCAGGGGCTGGGTCTTGAAATCGCCACCGAGTTGGCCCGCTGCGGCGCCGTCGTTCA
>JANXPK010000806.1 GCA_025357355.1 Rhodobacterales bacterium | reverse complement strand
TACCATTTGCCGGGTTGCGCATGATCACCCGCATCGGATCCTTGACACCGACCGCCGCGACCCAGACGCCACCAAGCGATGGGCGGCCGTCCCAAAGTGCCTTGTCGGTCACCTGAAAATCCTTGGGTGCTTCAACATCGTGGTCGACGAGTTTGACAGAAGTGGCCTGCGTGATCGGCGCCGTTGATGAGGTGTCAGCCGCTCCAGCCGTCCCTGCCTGCGGTTCGGTGCTGACGGGCTTGCCGTTCGTTCCAGCAACACAGCCCGTCAACAGCCCAGCAAGAATCAATGATTTCAACGTTGTTACTGCCATCGTTAGCCCCTTGACCGCGCACAGTCTGTTGCCGTGCTTTGATGATACCTTTAGAAAGGCACCCTATGCGCGGGCATCATAGCGGTATGAGCTTGAACTGGAAAGAGCAAGCGGGCCCGTCGGCGGAAATGTCTCGATCACGGAATTTCGGAATCAGCCACTGCGCGCGATGCACCCGTGCTGGGAGATCGGCGCGCTTCTGCAGAGCGTCAGACCTGAAAATCCAATCGGGTTGCCGCAAGCAAGACCGCTGCAACAGTTGGGATTGTGGTTGCAACCGATCGTGTGACGTTTACATAAGGCCGAAAGGTGCAGGAATGCCACTCGACGTCATGTTGAGAGCATGACCGCCCGAACGGCAAGGAAGTGTGGCCGAGTGGCTTAAGGCTCTAGTCTTGAAAACTAGCGTGCGGGCAACCGCACCGTGGGTTCGAATCCCACCGCTTCCGCCACCCACAATCATAGGTTGAGTATGCTGCGCATTGGCGCAGAATTGCTCCCTGCTTACGGTCGCTTACAAGATGATGCTCGTATGAGAGACGCCGGAAGTAAGTCCATTCTACGAGGAAATCGGCGCCAGTCTCTACGACCCAAAGGTGACCTGCGGTTGCAGATTTTGGGGGATTTGGCTGCGGACTCAGAGGTTGATGAGCTTGGTCTGTTGCGACCAGTCGGGGGGCAGATTCTGGCGGATCAGGCGATCGGTTGTCCATTCGGGGGCGATGGTGCCGTCGAGGATGGCGTGCTGAATGGTCGGGGCCAGGAAGGCCAGGTTGAGGCGGCTGCGCAAGGAGCTTTCGGAGCAACCTTCTGATTTCGCAAGGTTTGTGAGGCTTTGACCCTTGCGCAAGGCTTTGGCCCATTGGTGCGCGCGGGCGAGGTTGAGTTGTAGGACGGGGTCTGGCCGTGGCTCGGCTGTACCAGAGACGAGGCGGGTTTCGACGCCGCGACGGCGGTGTTGAAAGGCATGTTCAAAGGTCATTGAAGCGGGGCATAAAGCCTCTGGAAGGATGCTCATTAAGCGTGCCAGTTCTCCTGTTGCGAGTGTGATCAACAGGAATCCTTGGGTGAGATGAATTCTTTCGATCAGCGGCCAGAGGGTTATGTCGCTTTTCGCTTCGGCAAAGAAAGTCAGTTCATTCGACAGACTGGCCGCGTCCTTGGCGTCCGGCACTGCCAACAAATCGTGCCGTTCGGCGCGCTGGCGAATATGCTCGCGAAGCGCGTTGAGCACCAGCGCCTCCAACTGCGGGGCGGGCAGGCGCCAGCCGGTGGGATCAGTGCCCTGGGTGATCAGTTGGCGCGAGATATAGTAGCGGAAGCGGCGGCTGTGGCGATTGGTGTGGCTTGGAGTCAGCCTGTCGCCGGTTTCGTCAAAGAGTTTGCCGGTGAGGGGGGATGCGGGCTCGCCCGAGGTCTCAAAGGTAAAGGATTGATTATGTTGGAGATTGATGATGGCCTTGCCACTGCCGCGCTTGCGGGCTGCCGTCGATTGCAGCTTGTCTTGCACTTCGTTCCAGAGTTTTTCGCTGATGATTGCCTCATGCTGGCCTGGGTGGATCAGGCCTTTGTGCCGGATTTGGCCGCAGTAAATCGGGTTGGTCAAAAAATATTGCAGTTGCCCGTTGGAGAACGGCGCGATGGGTATATTGCCATCACAGTCTTTTTTGTCTGGGTGGTGGTCCGCCTTTCGCGGGCTGAGGTCTTGCACCGCAGCGGCGAGCCTTGTGGCCGCCAAGGTCCCAAGCCGGGCATAGAGTTCAAACATCCGCCGAACCGTGTCTGCCTCAACCGGATTGACCTGCAATACTCGCGCTTTAAGGGGATCGCCGGGTGGGTCGTAGCCCAAGGGCAGCGCGCCGCCCATCCACAACCCCTTGCGCTTGGAGGCGGCGATC
>JANXPK010000735.1 GCA_025357355.1 Rhodobacterales bacterium | reverse complement strand
ATGCGAGTTGCGGTAGGCAGAGATCAAGGCGTCCGTCAGCGTCTCGGCTCCCCCACCCTGCGCCGAGATCCCCAGCGCGCCCGCCGCCATCATGGTCCAGATTTTCCGCATCACGCACCTCATGTACAGTTCGGTCCGGCCACACGCGTGCGCCACGACCACGAATGTCGATTCCACGCTACAAGACGAATTCCGGCTTGACCTCAAAGCCGGGCAGAACCGGGGCGGTGGCGTTGAAGATGTTGCGCCAGTTGACCCGGCCATCCTGCTTGTGTCCCACCCGCGCGATGCCCAGCGCACCGGTCATGAAGATCGCACCTATACGGCCGCCCTCCTTGACCTGGTCCAAAACGGCATCCGGCACCTGTTCAACCGCCCCCTCCAGCAGGATCGCGTCGAACCGGTGGCCCGGCGCCCCGCCGCTCAGGGATGCCGTGACCACCGTCACACCCTGACAACCCGCCGCATCCAGCCTGACCCGCGCCGCCGCCGACAAAGCCGCGCTCTCTTCCACAGCGATAACCTCGGCCCCCAACTCTGCCAGAACGGCGGCGCCATAGCCAAGGCCGGTGCCCAGATCCAGCACGTTCTCGCCGGGGTGAATATCCATGAAATCCAGAAGTTTGGCCAGACTGCGCGCCTCAAGCACGACACGGCGGTCGGCAATGGGCAGGTTCAGCCCGACATAGGCGGCCTCACGCTGGGCATCGGGAACGAAATTCTCACGATGGACCGCAAGCATGGCCGCGATGATCGGAAACTTGGTCACATCCGAGGGGCGGACCTGCGTGTCGACCATCATGACGCGGCGGGTAGAGAAATCGCTCATTCGGCAGCTCTTGCAACTGGGATTTACCCTGTCGTCATGCCACAGTTGCCAAAGGGGGGCAACGGGGCAAGCGCGAAGCCCGCATCAACTGGTCGCGAAAAATCGACCTAAGCCGAAGATTGGCCAAAGATAGCGGCACGATGTTCGCCAAGATAGATATGCAGCCACGGCGTATAGGCCTCCGGTCTGGTGGCGAGGGCCTGATCCAGTTCGGCCAGCGTCATCCAGACGGTCTCGGCGACCTCGACGGGGTCCGGGTGCAAGGTCGGGCGCGACAGCGTTGGCGCCATAAACACCTCGACCACTTCATGCTCGATCAGGCCCTGCCCCACATTCGCCCGGTATTCCA
>JANXPK010000691.1 GCA_025357355.1 Rhodobacterales bacterium | reverse complement strand
GCCATCGCCCGCCGCTTTGCCAAGCGCATCCGCTTTGCCCATCTGCGCAATGTCCGCAAAGAGCCCGACGGCTCCTTCGAAGAGGCCGCGCATCTCGACGGCGACACCGATATGGTCGCCCTCATCGCCGCCCTGCTGAATGAAGAGGATCGCCGCGCGTCCGAGGGTCTGGCCTACGCCCAGATCCCGATGCGCCCCGATCACGGCCACGAGCTTCTGGCCGATGCGGATCGCCAGACCCATCCCGGCTATCCTTTCATCGGGCGGCTGCGCGGTCTTGCCGAATTGCGCGGTGTGGCGCGGGCCTTGTCCGCGGACCCAAGATGACCGACCCCGACCTTGCGGCCACCCTTGCCCTGACCGGTGCCGACGCCACCCTGCGCCTCTATCGCGACTGGGCCGCCAGCTATGACAGCGGCTTTGCCCGCGACATGCAATACAACCTGCCCGCCCACGTCGCCCGCCTTTTTCTTGCGGCGGGGGGCGGCGGCCCCATGCTCGATGTCGGCGCCGGCACCGGGCTTCTGGCCGAACATCTGCGCGCAATGGGCTGCGCGGGCGACATCGACGCGCTGGACTTCTCCGCCGAAATGCTGGACCGCGCCGCCGAAAAGCATCTCTACCGCACCCTGATCCGCGCCGATGTGACCCAGCCCCTGACCCTGCCGCGCCGCTACAATGGCGTCACCAGTTCCGGCACCTTCACCGCCGGTCACGTCGGTCCCGCCGCCTTTGGCCCCATGCTCGCCGTGGCCCTTCCCGGCGCACTATTCGCCCTGTCGATCAATCAGCGCGTCTGGTTCGATCTTGGTTTCGACCGCGCCCTTGCCGACCTGCAAGCCGCAGGACAGATCGACGGCTTGCGCCTGATCCAGGTCGCAGTCTATGGCCCCTCTGCCCTTGCCCGCGACCCCGAACATGCCAGCGACCGCGCCTCGATTGTGCTGTTCCACGCGGTCTGACGCCCCCATCATGGGTCCCCAAATATCCCACTGGGGTGCAGGGGGTGTGAAACCCCCTGCTCTGGCCGTCGCATCCGTCATCACATCTTCACTTGCCAGACCACAGGCTTCGGCCTTAGATGCCCGATCAATTCCGCAAAGATGACAAGATGAACGACGACAAAACCCTGATCCTGACCCCCGCTGCCAAGGAAACCCGCAGCTTTACCGATGCCGCCGCAGCCGTCGCGCGCCTCAACCAGCTTTATGCCGAGGCGACCGAATTTCTGACCCGGCACTTCAGCGAAACCGTGATCAAAGGCAAGCCGCAGACCCGCATCCGGGCGTTCTACCCCGAGATCAGGCTGACCGTGACCAGTTTTGCCAAGACCGACTCACGGCTGTCGTTCGGCCATGTCTCGCGCCCGGGAACCTATGCCACCACCGTCACCCGGCCTGATCTGTTCCGCAATTACCTGACCCAGCAGATCGGGCTCTTGATGGAAAACCATGGCGTTTCGGTGCAGATCGGCGTGTCCGACACGCCCATTCCGGTGCATTTCGCGGTGGCCGGCAGCCCCGACATGCTGGTGCCGCAAGAAGGCTCGCTCGACTTTTCGCTGCGCGATGTGTTCGACGTGCCCGACCTTGCCACCACCAACGACGACATCGTCAACGGCACCCGCACCCATAACCCCGACGGCTCGCGCCCCTTGGCTCCCTTCACCGCGCAGCGCGTCGATTACAGCCTGGCGCGGCTGTCACATTACACCGCGACCGACCCCAGCCATTTTCAGAACTACGTCCTGTTCACCAACTACCAGTTTTATGTCGATGAATTCGAGGCTATCGCCCGCGCCGCCCTGGGCGATCCCACCTTGGGCTATACCGAGTTTGTCACCGGCGGCAATGCCTCGATCACCCGGCCAGATCAGGAAATCGCCGCTTCGGGCAAGTCGCCGCAGATGCCGACCTATCATCTGAAACGGGCGGATGGCGATGGGATCACCTTGGTCAACATCGGCATCGGCCCGTCCAACGCCAAGACCGCCACCGACCACATCGCCGTTCTGCGCCCCCATGCCTGGCTGATGCTCGGCCATTGCGCGGGGCTCAGGAACAGCCAGAGCCTTGGCGACTTCTGCCTCGCCCACGCCTATCTGCGCGAGGATCACGTGCTGGACGATGATCTGCCGATCTGGGTGCCGATCCCGGCGCTGGCCGAGATTCAGATTGCCCTGCAGCAGGCCGTCGCCGAGATTACGCAGCTGCAAGGCTACGACCTCAAGGCCATCATGCGCACCGGCACCGTCGCCACCATCGACAACCGCAACTGGGAACTGCGCGACCAGTCCGGCCCGGTCCGTCGCCTGTCGCAATCGCGCGCCATCGCCCTCGACATGGAAAGTGCCACCATCGCCGCCAACGGCTTTCGCTTTCGCGTGCCCTACGGCACCCTTCTGTGCGTGTCCGACAAGCCGCTGCATGGCGAATTGAAGCTGCCCGGCATGGCAACCCAATTCTACAAGACCCAGGTCAGCCGCCATCTGCAGATCGGCGTGCGCGCGATGGAACATCTGCGCGTCATGCCGCTGGGCGAGATTCACAGCCGCAAGTTGCGCAGCTTTGAGGAAACAGCCTTCCTTTGAAATCGGGCTTTACGAACAAAACCACGGAAAATACTTGCTTTGCCCGGCAAAAACCTGTGTAGCGGGCGCGCAGGCCGCAAAAGGCCGGAATGATTTCCGCAAATCATGCGGATCCGAACAAGGGGACACCAAGATGTCGAAACCAATGACCAAGACCCAGCTCGTTGCTGCCCTGGCCGATGCCATGGGCTCCGACAAGAAGACCGCAAGTGCCGCTCTCGACGCCATTGCCGCCGTTGTGACGCGCGAAGTGGCCGCCGGTGGCGCCGTGACGCTGCCGGGCCTCGGCAAGGTTGCCTGCCGCGCCCGTCCCGAACGTCAGGTCCGCAATCCCGCAACGGGCGAGACTGTGACCAAAGGCGCCGACAAGCAGGTCAAGTTTGCCATTGCCAAGTCGCTGAAAGACAGCGTCAACGCCTGACCGACCGCTTTGCTGCTTTTCAAGGGTCGCTTCCGGGCGGCCCTTTTGCTTGCGGGGTCAAGGGTTCTCTGCAAAAGATCGCTGCGCGCCCCTGACACACGCCTTGCCGAACGTTGGCCCTTCCCGAAAGCCGGACCATGCCCCGCCTTGACGTCCCCGCCCTCCTGATGGGCCTCGCCTTTTCGGTGATGTGGTCCTCGGCCTTTGCCACCGCCCGCCTCATCGTGGCCGATGCCCCGCCCCTGTGGGCACTGACCTTCCGCTTTGCCGCCTCTGGCCTGATTGCCGTCACCTTCGCGCGCGCCTTGGGCCAAAGCTGGCACCTGACCCGCCCGGTCGCCCGTTCCGTCATAATCTTCGGCCTGTGCCAGAACGCCCTCTACCTCGGCCTCAACTTCATCGCCCTGCAATGGGTGCAAGCCTCGCTCGCCTCGATCATCGCCTCGTCGATGCCGCTGATCGTGGCCGCTCTCGGCTGGCTTCTGGGGCGCGAAAAGATCGGACCGCTGGGCCAGCTTGGCCTCGCCCTGGGCTTCGCGGGGGTCGCCCTCGTCATGGGCACTCGCGTCACCGGCGGCGCCGACCCCGTTGGCATCGCCTGTTGCCTCATCGGCGCCACCGCCCTCGCTATCGCCACCCTCACGGTCCGCTCGGTTTCAGCGGGCGGCAACCTTTTGATGGTGGTCGGCCTGCAGATGTGGGTAGGCTCGCTCGCCCTCGCCCTGATCGCCGCCGTGACCGAGCCTTTGACGGCCCATCTCTCGCTTTCCTTTACCCTCGCCTTCCTCTACCAGCTTTTCGTCCCCGGCCTCGCTGCTACCCTGCTGTGGTTCACGCTCGTCAAGCGCATCGGTGCCGTCCGCGCGTCGACCTTCCACTTTCTCAACCCGTTCTTCGGCGTCACCATCGCCGCCCTCCTGCTGGGCGAACATATCAGCCCCACCGACATCGCAGGGGTGTTGATCGCGATGGCCGGCATTCTGGCTGTGCAACTGTCACGCGTCCCCCGCGCCGCTTGAAAATTGCCGAAAGTTCTGCAAGGCTCGCCGGCGGGATGACCCGTTGCTTTCAGGAAAGGCAATCTCATGGCCCGTGTCACTGGAATTGGCGGCATCTTCTTTCGCGCGCACGACCCTGCCGCGCTGACCAAATGGTACGACACCCACCTTCTGCCCGGCATTACCACGTATGATTGGCACCAGGACGCCGGTCAAACCATCTTCATGCCCTTCAAGATCGACACCGACCATTTCCCCGCCGAACGCCAATACATGCTGAATCTGCGGGTCGAAGGGATGGACGAGATGATCGCCACCCTCAAGGGCGCGGGTATCGCCGTTGAAACCCGCGCCGAATGGGATGGCGACTTTGGCCGCTTCGCCCGCATCCACGACCCCGAGGGCAACCAGATCGAACTTTGGGAACCGCCCCCGGCCTCGGCCTGATCCTTCAGGCCGCCTGCGCCGCCCAATCCGCATCCATCGCCTTGGCCCGCGCCAGCGCCGGTCGCGCCTGATACCGCGCCACCCAGTCACGGATCAGCGGATCATCCGGCATGAACTGCGGCATGAACGTGAAAGCAGACGCGCAGATCAGGTCCGCCGCCGAATACTCGCCACACAGCCACGGCCCCTTGGCCAGCGCCGCATGGACCCGCGCGGCAATCTCGGGCAGACCCCGGAAATTCCGCGCCAGCCCGGGATGCTTCAGCCCGAACATCTCGGCCATCATCACCGGTTCCATCACGCCTTGGTACCAGAAAAGCCACGTCAGGTACTCGCCCCGCCTGGCCGAGCCCGGTTTGGGCGCCAGCCCGCTGTCGGGGAACAGGGCCGTCAAATACAGCATGATCGCGCCGCTTTCCGTAATGACCGTCCCGTCATGGATCAGCGCGGGAACCTTGCCTTCGGGATGCGGATTGGCAGGGTCCTGCCGCCCCGTGCCATCATTGCGTATCAGGTCGACGCATTTGATCTCGATCTTGTCCCGTATCCCCATCTCGTCGATCAGCACCAGAATCCGGGTCGAGCGTGAGTTCGGGGCGTGAATAAGTGTCATCATCATTCTCTCCTTTGCGTTTTTGGGTGCCGCCCTTATGCTCCCGACATCCTGCCAGAACCTGTCAGTATCAGATGCCCCGCGCCGACCGCCTGTTCCGCCTCTTGACCGCTCTGCGCACCCTGCCGCAGCCCGTTACTGCCGCGCGTCTGGCTGAGGAGACCGAGGTTTCGCCGCGCACCCTTTACCGCGACATCGACGCGCTGCGCTCCGGTGGCGCCCTGATCGACGGCGCGGCAGGTGTCGGCTACACCCTCACCGAAGACCCCGCCCTGCCGCCGCAGATGTTCACAAGGCTCGAGGTCGAGGCGCTGGTTCTCGGTCTTGCCGAAGTTCGCCTTGCCGGTGACCCCGCGCTCGCCCGCGCGGCCGAGGCCGCCTTGGCCAAGATCACCGCCAGCCTGCCAGAACGCGTGCAACGCCAGGCCATCCACGCCGTCCAGCAAACCTATCGTTTCGAAAAGCGCCCCGCCGCCCCCGCCTTTATAGCCCTGATCCGCGAGGCATGCTGGGACGAACGCGCGCTCGACATCACCTACGCCGCCCGCGACGGCAGCACGACCCGCCGCCGCATCTGGCCCCTGTCGGTGGTCTTCCTCGACCGCACCCTGATGCTCTTGGCGTGGTGCACCCTGCGCCAGGACTTCCGCCGCTTTCACCTTGGCAGCATGTCCGACATCACCCAAACCACCGACAGCTTCCGCCCCCGCCGCGTGCCCTTGCTGCGCGAATTTCTGGCTCAGTTGCGGAGCGCGCAGCTGGCGGCGCCTGTGTCTGTCAAAACCCGGAACTGATCACGGCCAGCTCGGTAACAGGGGCGATCAACTCGCCTCGGCCATCCCGATCACGAACAGTACCGCGTAATCCCGTTTCACACAGGCACTTACCGCTGGCATCACGGCCCCCGGACCCAGCGGAAAGTCAAAACTGCGCGCCTGTCCGGGGCTGCATTCCGCCCCCGCCGTCTCGGGCCGGTAAACCGCCGACCGGCAGGCCAGATGGGTGACCTGCCCCAGTGTCGCGCCATCCGCCAAGGCCCAGGATTGTGCGCCCGTCGCATCCGGCGCCCCGATGGTCAGCACGCTGGTCACCTCCCGCCCGCCCGTCACCAGGTATTGCCCCGGTGCCAGCGGAAACTGCGGCTTCTCCATGATCAGCCCGTGTTCCTCCATCCACCATTCCGCAGGGTCGAACTTCCACCCCGCCGGAGCGTAGCCTGCCATTTGCAGCGCCGGGAACAGGGACAGATACACCCCGCGCGGACCGGGGTCCTTGGTCCACAGCCCCCACAATTGCGCGTTGGTGCCGTTGGTATCATCCGGCCCCCCCAGCGCCGCGATGAACTGGGTGTCGATCTGCTTGAAACCGGTGCCTGCCCAGGCCGCCGACCCCAGCAAGACCGCAAGACCGCTCGTCACAAAGGTTCTGCGCTGCATGCCAACCTCCCCTATGCTTGCGGCAAAGGCTAACCCCATCCCCCCACCCTGACAACGCACGCCGCCGTGATCACGCTTGCGAAATTGCCGCCGATCTGAAACTTTCAGGTCGTACCGCCGTTCCCTCTGGCAAAGGAGGTGCTCATGTTCCCACCCGTCAGCTTCCGCATCGTCACCCACTGGCGCCTGAAGGGCCGGATCGAGGATGTGGCCCGTATCCTGTCAGACCCCACGGCCTTTCCCCGCTGGTGGGGCGATGTCTATCTTGGGGTCACGGTCATCCAGAAGGGCGATGCCAGCGGCGTTGGCCAGACCGTCGATGTCCATTCCAAGGGCTGGCTGCCCTATCACCTGCACTGGCATGGCAAGCTCGTCGAAACCGCCGTGCCGCAGCGCTGGGTGGTCGAGGCTACGGGCGATCTGGTCGGACGCGGGGTGTGGACGCTGACCCAGAACGGTGGGGTGGCCAAGGTTGAATACGACTGGCGCGTCAGCACCGACCGCCTGCTCTTCCGGCTTCTGGCACCGTTCTTCCGCTGGCTGATGATTTCCAACCACCAATGGGCGATGGCCAAGGGTGAGGCCGGTCTGCAACGCGAACTGGACCGCCTCGCCGCCTAGACCTTCTCAACCGCCCCGCCCCCCTCGACCCAGTCCTTGAACCCGCCAAGGTTGAAAACCTGCGTGTACCCCATGTCCTGCAACAGCTTGCCCGCCAGCGCCGCCCGCCCTCCTGCCGCACAATGCAGCACCACAGGCCGGTCCTGCCGCAGCTTCGGCTCGTAACTGGACGAGGCGGGGTCGGCCTTGAACTCCAGCATCCCGCGCGGAATATGCACCGATCCCGCCGCCTTGCCCGACGCCCCCAACTCGGTCCCGTCGCGAATGTCGAGCAGCACGCCGCCCGCCGCAAGCTTGGCCTGCGCTTCCGCCGCGCTGATCCGCGGCACCACCGCATTGGCTGCTTCCAGCATCTCCTTGACCGTCACGACCATCGCCATCTCCTGATGCTCACGCCACGTTATATCGCACATAGGCAAACGCCTGCCCGTCCGGCGCCCAGCATGGCACATTGATCGTGCCCTGCCCACCGGTGAATTCCAGCACCCGCCGCCGGTTGCCCCCGCCCGGGTCCATCAGACACAACGCCACCGCCAGATCGCGCGGATGCTGCAAGGTCCCCGGCGGATAGGCCAGGTACAGCACCTGCCGACCATCTGGCGAGGGGTGCGGGAACCAGTTCACAAACTCATCGCCAAAAAGCTTGCGCTGACCCGAACCATTCGCCTGCATGACCCAGATCTGCGCGTGCCCATCGCGGTCGCAGTTGTAATAGATCCGCCTGCCATCCGCCGCAAAGTCCGGCCCGTCGCACTGACCCTCCCCCCGGGTCAGCCGTACCTCCGCACCGCCCAATGCCAGAACGTAAACATCAATCACCCGACTTCCCCGCGCCGCCACATAGCAAATGGCTTTGCCATCCGGTGCCCAGCCGTGAAACCAGCTTGGCGCGTCGGGCGAAATCAGCTTGGGCTCACCCCCCTCGCCGGGCATCAGGAATATCTCCGCCCCGCGCTCGCGATGGCACGACAGCGCGATCCAGCGCCCATCCGGGCTGAACCCATGGTCATTGTTGCACCGCCGCGCAAACCCGCTATCCACCGCCACCAACCGTGGCGCATCCAGCGGCACCCGAAACAGCAGCCCGTCGCTGTTGACCAGCAGCGAGCCGCCGCCCGGGTCCCAGTTCGGCGCCTCGATCAGCGCGTTGGTCTGCAAGACCACCCGCGACTGCCCCGACGCCAAGTCATAAATCTCCAGCGAACTCCGCATCACGACCTCCGCAACCCACCTCACCGACGTCAAACGGACCCCTCAACCCCCGACAATTTGACTAAAATTGCGCTTCATCTTGGCAAAAATGCTCCACGGGGGAACGCTGCGGGCCTGCCCGCGGCGTCGGGGGTGTGAAACCCCCGGCACAGGTGGGGCACGGACTGTCCGCTCCATGCGTATCCCTCTGCACCCTCAGCACTCCACCGCAATCAACATCGGCCCGCGCCTCGTCATCGCGCGACCGAACGCCGCCACGAACTCGTCCGTCGTCACGCAACGCACCGCCTCCACCCCATGACCCTTGGCCAGCGCCACCCAGTCCAGCTGCGGCTCAACCATGTCGAACATCCGGGCCACATTGCGCCCCGCTTTGGCCCCCACCGCCGCCAGTTCGCCATGCAGGATGCGGTAGACATGGTTGGCAAAGATCACCACCGTCACGTCCAGCCCTTCGCGCGCCATCGTCCACAGGCTCTGCAGCGTGTACATGGCCGACCCGTCGCCCGACAGCGCCACCACCTTGCGCTCCGGGCAGGCCACCGCCACCCCCACCGCCGTCGGCAGCCCGTCACCGATCGCCCCGCCCATCGTCACCAGCAGATCATGCGGCCGCGCCGTCGCTGTCGCGATGGCAACGGGCGCGCCCGATGTCACCGCCTCGTTCACCACCACCGTATCCTGCGGCATCAGATGCGCAATCGCTGCCCCGATCTTGTCCAAGTTCAACGCACCGGTCGGCAACTCCGGCAGGATCAGCGGCACCAGATCCTGCGCCGTCAGAACCACTTCGCCAGCCCCGCACGCCTCCGCCAAAGCCTGCAGCGTCCAGCCGATATCCATGTCGATCGCACACAATTCCAGCACCGCCGTTCCCGGTGCTTCGGCCAGACTGGGCTTGCCCGGATAGGCAAAGAACGCCGTGGGCCGCGCCGCGCCGCACAGAACCAGCGTACCGATATCCGCCATCAGCGCGACATTTCCGTCGATCTCGTACACCAGCCGCTGCATCCGTGGCGTCCCTGCGCCGCGCCGGGTGCGGGCCGCAAAGAACGGCGCCATCAGCCGCGCCCCGGTGGCCCTGGCAATCCTGGCCGCTGTCAGGCTCAGGTCAGAATGCAGCGCCGCGCCGTCCACCATCAGGGCCGCCCCGGGCCGTCGCAGCGCCTGCGCCGCCGCCGCAATCGCGGCATTGGCGGGCCGCCGCAGGGCCGGTGGAGCCGCTGCAACCTCCGACGCCACTGCCTCCTCCCAGGCCGTGTTGGCCGGCAGGATCAGCGTCGCAACCTGCCCATTCAGGGATCGCGCCGCTGTCACCGCCGCCGCCCCATCACCGGCCACCTGAACGGCATCCTGCGACACCCGCGTCCAGTGCGACACCGCCTGACTGATGCCCATGGTGTCGCCCTTCAGCGGGCTTTCGTGGCGCAGATGGTAACTGGCATGTTCGCCCATGATGTTGACCACGCCGCTTTGCGCCTTCCGGGCGTTGTGCAGATTGGCGAATGCGTTGCCGAACCCCGGCGCCAGATGCAGCAGAGTCGCCGCGACCTTGCCAGACATCCGGTAATAGCCATCCGCCGCCCCTGAGGCGCCGCCCTCGAACAGGCACAGGATGCAACGCATCTCTGGCCGCCGGTCCAGCGCCGCAACAAAGTGCATCTCCGAGGTGCCGGGATTGGCAAACACCGTATCCACGCCGCTCTCCAGCAGCGTTTCCACCAAAGATTCCGCGCCGTTCATGCTGATCAAATCCCTAATTTCGGGTTAGTGAAAAAGGCTAACCATCGGAAAGTACACCATTTTTGTGTCGGTCCGAACCTCGGACCGAACCTGACTCTGCCCTAGCCCAAAGTCTCGCGCAACCATCCGTCCATAAACTCCACCCGGTCACATTCCACAAACCGCGCCAGCCGGTCCAGTTCCGCCTCCAGCCGCATGAGCCGCCCCGCCCCCATCCTGACCCCCGCCTCCGGCCAGTATCCCTTGACCCGCAGGGCAGACGCATCGCGGAACGCCTTGACATCAATCCGCCCGATCAGCCGGTCACCTTCCAACACCGGAAAGACATAGTAGCCGTATTTCCGCTTCGGCTCCGGCACGAAAACCTCGATCCGGTAGGCAAAACCGAACAGAAACTCCGCCCAGTCGCGGTCGCGCAAGGCTGGGTCGAACGGCGACAAGATGCGTACCCGCCCGACCGGCTCCACTGCCCGCTCTGCCACCTCCACGACATCCGGTCGCGCCAGACTGCGCTTGACCTGCCCCAAGGCCCCCTCAACCTCGACCTCCACCACCGCGCCCCGCTTCAGCGCGCCCATGGCCCAGTCTTTCGCCTCGGCCGGAGTAATCAAGCCCCAATACCCGCGCAACTCCGACGCATCGGCAAAGCCCAGCCGGTCCAGCGCTGCGTTGCAGGCCCAGTCGATCACCGCGCCGGTATGTGGCGCGTCGCCGCGATGCACCTGCGGGATAACCCGCTCGGCCAGATCATAGACCTTCTGAAACCCGTCCCGTCGCGACACCGCCAGCTTGCCGGTGTGCCACAGCCATTCCAGCGCCGTCTTGGATGGGTTCCAGTCCCACCAGCCGCCCGACCCCCGCGCCTCGCCCTCGCCCACATCCGAGGTCGTCACCGGCCCTTCCGCCGCAATCCGCGCCAGCAAGGTCTCGAACTGCGGCTCATAGCCACCGCGAAACCAGTTGCCCCAGTTCTTCCGCATCCGTTCTTCGCGGCGCGGAAAGTTGTGCTGCCAGTAGTGGTGCAGACGGATCGGCAGGATTGACGCATCATGCGTCCAATGCTCCCACACTGCCCGGTCCTTCTCGTGCAGCCGCTTCAGATCCTCGGGACGGTAACTTTGCCTGCGGCTCCACAGGATCATGTGATGGGCCCGCTCCACCGTGTTGATGCTGTCCAGTTGCACAAACCCGATACGGTCGATCAGCGCGGCCAGATCCTGCCCCCGGGCCGGACCGACCGGCGGCTCGGCCAAAGCATGGCGGTCGAGAAACAGACGGCGGGCGGCAGCGTTGCCAAGGCGAGGAATGCTCATGTGCCAGCGGTAGCAGGCCCAATCGGGCGGTCAACTGCCTATAGCGGCGGCATTGTGCAACATTTTGAAAGATAGCGACCAAAATCGTGACCGCCCACATTGCTTTCCCGGCTTGCACCACCGCGCTTCGCCCTTAGTTTGGACCCATGACCCATGCCACGCCCCTCATCACCACCATCGTCGCCGGCCTGTGTCTGGCGTTTGCATTCGGCATGCTGGCCCACCGCCTGCGCCTGCCGCTGATTGCGGGCTATCTGATGGCCGGGGTGCTGATCAGCCCTTTCACCCCGGGCTATGACGCCGATCAGAACATGGCCTCGCAGTTGGGCGAGCTTGGCGTGATCCTGTTGATGTTCGGTGTCGGGCTGCACTTTTCCCTGCGTGACCTGATGGCGGTCAAGGGCATCGCCACAATGGGTGCCTTGGCGCAGATTGCCGTGGCCAGCCTTGCGGGCATGGGGCTGGGCTGGGTGATGGGCTGGGGCATCTGGGCCGGGCTTATCTTTGGCCTGTCTCTGTCTGTTGCGTCCACCGTGGTGCTGCTGCGCGTGCTGAACGAACGCCATATCCTGAAAACCGACACCGGGCGCATCGCGGTTGGCTGGCTGGTGGTGCAAGACATGGTGATGGTAATCGTGCTGGTGCTGATCCCGCCCTTGGCGGGCCTGATGGGCGGCACAGCCGTGCCCGTCGAAGGCAGTGCCGCGACTGAGGCGGTGCGGCTTGGTCTCGCCCCGGTCTGGGCGATGCTCGCCACCACCGGCATCAAGATCACCGCGTTTGTCGCACTGATGCTGGTGGTCGGTTCCCGCGTCATCCCGTGGCTGCTGCATGTCGTCGCCCATACCGGCAACCGTGAACTTTTCCGCCTGTCGGTCCTCGCCATCGCCTTGGGTGTGGCTTACGGCTCTTCCTCGTTCTTTGGCGTGTCGTTTGCTTTGGGCGCGTTCTTTGCCGGCATGGTCATGGCAGGTTCCACCCTCGCCACCCAGGCGATGAAAGACACCTTGCCGCTGCGCGACGCCTTTGCCGTGCTGTTCTTCGTGTCAGTCGGCATGCAGTTCAACCCGGCGGCTTTGTGGACCGAACCGCTCGCCCTGATCGCCACCGCGCTGATCATCCTCGGCGTCAAGACCGCCGCCGCCTGGGCCGTGCTGCGCGCCTTTGGTCAGCCGCAAGGCACGGCGCGCGATATCGCCGCGATGCTGGCCCAGATCGGCGAGTTTTCCTT
>JANXPK010000682.1 GCA_025357355.1 Rhodobacterales bacterium | reverse complement strand
ATCTTCGGTTAATCCGGCCCATTAACAACGCGACCTCAAGGGCTTGCCGTCACCGGACTGCCGCCGGACTCTCGCCGGTTGCCCGCGTTCAAAACCCGATCACCACCCGCTCCCGCTTCACCGTTTCCCCAGTCAGATGGGCGCGGGCAAAGCGGTGGCCGTCGTGCACAGCATGGGCGATCAGCCCCGGCGCCCGGGCGTCACCGATGCGGTGCAACGAGGTCAGCCCGCGGCCTTGCAAGGCCAGCCCGGCCGCGATGTGATAGCCCTCGTCGTCAAAGATCACCACCGGCCCCTGCGGCCGCTTGCCGCCCAGCACCTGATCGGGGGTCAGCGTGCGGGCGTCGTCATAACTGGCCACCCCGCCGGGATAACTGCGCCCGCGCCCGTCGCGCCGCCACAGGCTGCCGGTCGCCACCATCACATGCTTGACATCGGTCGCCAGCACATCCGCCACCGACATCTTGCTGCCCGGAAAGACCTGCACATTCAGCAGCTTGGACAACTGGTGCAGCCGCCAGTCCCGCACCCGCGCCCATTCCGCCAGCCCCGGCAGACCCGCCTCCAGCGTCACCCGCCCACCCGGCTCGCCTGCCTCGGCCAACAACACCGGCACGCCCCGCCGCCCCAACGTCAGCGCCGCCTCCAGCCCCGCCGGCCCGGCGCCGACGATCAGCACGTGGTCCGCGTCATGCAGCGCGGGCACCTGTTCAGGATGCCAGCCACGCCGCCATTCCTCGCCCATGGTCGGGTTCTGGGTGCAGCGGATCGGCGCTGCAAGCCCGTCATGCGCATAGCAGATGTTGCAACCGATACATTCGCGGATGTCGTCGAGCCGCCCCTCGCGGATTTTCAGCGGCAGGAACGGATCGGCGATGGAAGGCCGCGCCGCACCGATGAAATCCAGCACGCCGCGCTGCAGTTGCGACAGCATCGTCTCGGGGCTGGTGAACCGCCCGACGATGACCACCGGCTTGCCGGTCGCGCGGCGGATATGGCGAACATGCGCCTCCAGCCCCGCTTCCTTGCCGAACCGCGAAGCCCCCATTTCCAGCGCATAATCGGGGATCGTCACGTCGAACACGTCGACCAACCCCTTGATCTGCCCCAGAAACGCCGCCCGCTCTTCCTGCCCGCCGCCGTCCTCGTCCATTACCTCGATCCGCAACGCGACGGCCATCTTGTCGCCCACCGCGTCCCTTGTATCGGCCAAAATCTCCCGCACAATCCGGCTGCGGTTGGCAAAGGCCCCGCCATAGTCATCGCGCCGCGGGTTCTGCGCCGCGTCCAGAAACTGCGCCAAAAGATAACTATGGGCGGCATAGACATAGACCACATCGAACCCTGCCGCCTTCGCACGCAAGGCCGCATCCCGGTGCCAGCGCCGCAGGTTGGCGATGTCGGTACGGTCCATCCTCTGGCTCTGCCACGGCACGGCCTCGGCAAGCAGGCTTTCCGGCGACATCCCCGCCTCGCGCGACAAAAGATTGCCCGCTCGCGCCCCGCCATGCCACAACTCCACCCCAGCCAGCGCGCCGTGCCCGTGCACCGCCTCGGCCATCGCCGCCATGTTCGCCACATCGCCTGCATCCCACAGCGAGGCATAAGGCGCAGGCGTGTCATCCGAGGTCGGATGGATCGAGCAATATTCGCTGTTGACCACCCCCCAACCGCCCTCGGCCTTCACCCCGCGCATCGCGGCCAGCGTCTGTGGGTGAAGATTGCCCATCCCGCTGCAATGCGGCACCTGCCAGAACCGGTTTGGCGCCGTCACCGGTCCGATCTTCAAGGGTTCGAACAGCGGGTCAAATCGCGGATCGCGGGGCATTTGATCATTCCGGGCCAAGGCAGTTTACGCTGGCCCGGATCAGTTCAACCGTCAAGCGGGCTCACATCCCCGGATACAACGGGAAGCGCCCGCACAAGCCCGCGACCTTGGTGCGCACCGCTGCCTCTACCGCCGCATTGCCCGCTTCGCCATGCGCCGCCAGCCCGTCCACCACGTCGACGATCCAGCCCGCGATCTGGCGGAACTCGGCCTCCTTGAAACCGCGCGTGGTGCCCGCCGGGGTGCCAAGGCGGATACCACTGGTTACAAACGGCTTTTCGGGGTCGAACGGTACGCCATTCTTGTTGCATGTGATATGGGCGCGACCCAGCGCCTGTTCGGTCGCCTTGCCGGTCACCGCCTTGGGCCGCAGGTCCGCCAGCATCAGATGGTTGTCGGTGCCGCCCGACACGATGTTGACCCCGCCCTTCATCAGCTGATCCGCCATCGCCTTGGCATTGGCCACGATCTGCGCGGCATAGTCCTTGAACGACGGGTCCAATGCCTCGCCGAATGCCACTGCCTTGGCCGCGATCACATGCATCAGCGGTCCGCCCTGCAAGCCCGGAAACACGGCGGAGTTCACCTTCTTGGCGATCTCCTCATGGTTGGTCAGGATCATCCCACCCCTTGGCCCCCGCAGGGATTTGTGCGTCGTCGTCGTCACGACGTCGGCCCATGGCAAGGGCGATGGATGTACCCCGCCTGCCACCAGCCCGGCGATATGCGCCATGTCGACCATCAGATAGGCCCCGACCTCATCGGCAATCGCCCGGAACGCCTGCCAGTCCCAGATCCGGCTGTACGCCGTCCCGCCTGCGATGATCAGCTTGGGTCGCGCCATCAATGCGGTCTCACGGATCGCCTCCATGTCCAGAAGCTCATCCTGCCTGCGCACGCCATAGGACACCACCTTGAACCATTTGCCCGACATGTTGACGGGCGAGCCATGGGTCAGATGGCCGCCAGAGTTCAAATCCAGCCCCATGAACGTATCGCCCGGGCTGAGCAGCGCCAGAAAAACCGCCTGGTTCATCTGGCTGCCCGAATTGGGCTGCACATTGGCAAAACCGCAGTTGAACAGTTTCTTCGCCCGCTCGATCGCCAGCGTCTCGGCCACATCCACCCACTGACAGCCGCCGTAATAACGCTTGCCCGGATAGCCTTCGGCATATTTGTTCGTCATCACCGAGCCCTGCGCCTCCAGCACGGCACGGCTGACGATGTTTTCGGACGCGATCAGCTCGATCTCGTCGCGCTGACGGCCAAGCTCGGCGGTGATCGCGGCGGCAACTTCGGGGTCGCGGGAAGCCAGGGTCTCGGTGAAAAAGCCAAAGGGGGCAGGCATGGGCGTCTCCTTGGATGGGTTGGGGCTATCTAGACCAAGGTGCTCCCCCGGTGAAGGCTGGAAAGCGACGCCTTTCACGGCTCAGGCGAATAAAGTTTCCAATCGGAAACCGCCGTCCCGGATGCAGGCGCGACAGAAGGGGTTGAGTTTGCCCAGAACCCTGCCAAGACTGCCGCCATTCAGGAGGGCCCTTTGGCAGACGGCAGGATCACCTTTCAA
>JANXPK010000622.1 GCA_025357355.1 Rhodobacterales bacterium | reverse complement strand
GCCGGCATCACGAAGAGCCAGCCGTTGATCCGCTCGCTGCGTCCCAGTCTGGTAGTTGCCAATTCGAGGGTTCCCTATGGTCCGGCCCATGCCGGGCGTTGGGCAGGGGGCACCACAGGCGCCCCCTGCCGGATTGCCGTCACTGGATCTGGGCTTGGACCTGCTTGTCGATCGCGGCGATAGCGTCGTCGATCGAACCACCTGCTGCAATGGCGGGCAGCTGTGCCGCAACCGCGGCGTCGGCTTCATTGGTATAGATGCCGTAGTTCACGCCGGGGATCTGGGCGAGCCAGGTGGTGAAGTTCTGCCACACCGGCTGGCCGCCGTAGTAGTCGTCGCTGGCCTTGTAGGCAGCGCCGTCACGGGCTGGCAGATAGGTCGCCAAAGCGCCCTGCCCGACCAGGATCTTCTGATAAAAGTCGACGTCCTTGCCCCATTCGCTGGCCAGGAAGTCCACAGCCGCCGCCTTGCCGGGAGCCGAGGCGAGCACATACCAGCTGGACCCGCCGAGGTTGGAGGCATGGGTCGCACCGTCAACGCCCGCCAGCTTCGGCAGCGGCGCCACGCCCCATTTGCCCGACATATTGGCGGCCTTGATCGTCCCATTCATCCAGACGCCGGTCACAACCGCCGAGGTCTGACCGCTGGTAAAGGCGCCGGTATAGTCGGTCCAGCCCGAGACCGATTTATAGATCGCGGGAGTTTGCAGGATTTTGGCGTACTGGGTCAGGGCCGCCTTGAAGACCGGGTTGTCCTTGATGCTGACCTTGCCGTCGGCGGTGAAATACCAGCTGCCTGCCGATTGCAGCATGATGCGCAACATGCCCGCGTCGTTCAGATCGACGCCCAGCATCGGGTGGCCGGTCTTGTCCTTGACCGCCTTGGAAATGTCGAGGAACTGATCCCAGGTGATGTCCTGCAGGTCGGCATCCTTGTAGCCAGCCTGCGCCAGTATGTCAGAGCGGTAGAAAAGCCCGGTTACACCCGAATCGAAGGGCAGCGAATAGGTCTTGTCGCCCACCGTGGCCAGTTCGACCTTGTATTTGGCGAACTTGCTGTAATCGACCTTGCCGTTCAGCGGCTCGAAGGCGTTGGGAAAGCTTTGCAGATATTTCTGGGCGCCGTAATCTTCGATCAGCACGATGTCGGGCAGACCGTCGGTCGCCCCCGAGGTCAATTGCGCTTGCAGCTTCTGCTCAAGATCGCCCTTGGCGAAATCGACGATGTTGAAGGTGACGTCGGGATGGGCAGCGGTATAACGGGCGCCCGCCTCTTTCATCGTGGCACCGTTGAAATTCGGGTCCCAGCACCAGACCGTGACGGTGGTCGCAAGCACCGAGGTGGCCGTCAGCAAGGTCGCCCCCGCTGCAACCAGCAGCATGTGGTGCCAGTTCGTGGCATGGATCATTTGATCTTCCTCCCAAGATGTGAGGCGTTTCCAGGAGCCTCATCGCGGGCAGGCTAGCGCAGGCAATCCCGTAGCGCAATTAATTTAGTAAATTTTTATTACGCCCGGGTCAGTCGCCTTTCGGTTGCCTCGTACTGCCGCGCCAGATCGTTCTTGCGGCCAGAATCGAGCGCTTGGCGATGTCGCGGCCGGCGATGCGTTCCAAGAGCATGTCGACCGCGCTTTCGCCAATCTCTTCGGATGGCAGGCGGACGGTGGACAGGGGCGGGCTCATGAATTGGGCGACCGAGATGTTGTTGAAACTGGCCACGGCAATCTCGTCGGGAATATGCAGACCCAGTTCATGAATGGCCCGGTAGGCGCCGACCGCCATGTTGTCGTTCCCGGTCACGATGGCATCGGGGCGATTGGCGGCGGACAGGATCGACTTGGTCAGGCTGTAGCCGCTGGCCTCGGTATTGGCCTCGAACCGGCATATCTCGGGATCAAAGCGGCCGGCGTCGCGCATCCAGTTTACATATTCCAGGCCGCGCTCTTCCCATTTGGTGTCGCGGCCGGCATGGGCATGGTCCCACCAGCCGGCAAAGCCGATGCGACGGTAGCCCATATCAGCCAGGGCTTTCAAAAGCTTGCGCATGGCCAGCTTGCGGTCG
>JANXPK010000610.1 GCA_025357355.1 Rhodobacterales bacterium | reverse complement strand
CAGGCATGGCCATCCCCGGCAATGAACTCCTCCAGCTCGGTCTTGACGTCATCGGGTCCATCGCTGGCGAGGAACTCATCGACTGCATAGGTCTTTTCCCCGGACGTTCCCAAACCCAGACTCCCACGGCTCCACTCATGGATCACGCTGATGACTGCTGCCTCATCATCGACCAGAACGTACCACCAGTCTTCATGATCCCGCAGGCTGCCCCGACGTTCCTCGTACAGCAAATGCTTGGTCATGACACTTTCCTTGGCTTGCCCAAGCATATAGAAAGCCAAGGCACCCGGCGATGTCTGCCATTGCGATACCCGTCTCAAACCCGGGCACGCCCGTCTTGCCACTGGAACCCAAACCGGCTTTGCGCTAGTCCGCTGCCATGACCCAGCACCTGACCCTTCGCCGCCCGGACGACATGCACCTGCACCTGCGCGACGATGCCCTGCTGCGCGGCGTGCTGCCAGAGACGACGCGGCACTTTGCCCGCGCTCTTGTCATGCCCAATCTGGTGCCGCCGGTCGTCACCTTCGCCGATGCGCAGGCCTACCACGCCCGTATCCTGGCCGCCTTGCCTGACGGCACCGACTTTCAGCCGCTGATGACGCTGTATCTGACCGAAGCCACCTCGCCCGACGATGTCGCCGCCGCCGCCGCCGCCGGTCTGGTCAAAGCCGTCAAACTCTACCCCGCCGGGGCCACCACCAATTCGGCCTCGGGTGTCAAGGACTTCACCAAGGTTCAACCCGTGCTGGAACGGATGGCACAGATCGGCCTGCCCCTGTGCCTGCATGGCGAAGTGACCGACCCCATCGTCGACATCTTCGATCGCGAAGCCGTGTTCATCGACCGCATCCTTGCCCCCCTGCGCGCCCGCAACCCCGGTCTGCGCGTGGTGATGGAGCATATCACCACCGAGGAGGGCGTCGCCTACGTCCGCGCCGCTGGCCCCGACCTTGCCGCCACCATCACCACCCATCACCTGATCCTGAACCGCAACCACATCCTCGCGGGCGGCATCAGGCCACACTACTATTGCCTTCCCATCGCCAAACGCGAAAAACACCGCCTGGCCCTGCGCGCCGCCGCGACCTCGGGTGAGGCGCACTTCTTTCTGGGCACCGATTCTGCCCCGCATGTCGACGCGCTGAAGGAACACGCCTGCGGCTGCGCCGGCTGCTTCACCGCCACCACCACCATGCCGCTGCTCGCCCAGATCTTCGAAGATGACGCCGCCCTGCCCCGGCTGGAAGCCTTTACCTCGCTGAACGGCGCTGGCTTTTACCGCCTGCCCGCCAACCAGGGCACCCTCACGCTGACCCGCCACGACACCCCGCAAGCCTTCCCCGCCAAGATCCTGACCGAGGCTGGCCCCGTCACCGTCTTTGACCCCGGCTTCCCCGTCCACTGGCACGTCACCAGTTGACCTTTCCCAAACACTCCCGCCCGAGGCTGCGACGCCTCAACCCTCAGGACCCCGCGCATGATCCCCACCGCCTTCCCGCCCGCCGATGAAATTGCCCGCCTGACCGCCCGCGCCCTTCTGGAAATCAAGGCCGTCCATTTCAACGCCGAAACGCCGTTCATCCTGGCCTCGGGCCTGCCGTCGCCGACCTATATCGATTGCCGCAAACTGATTTCCTTCCCGCGCATCCGCGCCACGCTGATGGATTTCCTGTGCGTGACCGTGATGCGCAACGCCGGATTCGAGGCGTTCGACAACATCGCCGGCGGCGAGACAGCGGGCATTCCGTTCGCGGCCCTTGTCGCCGAACGTTTGGCCTTGCCGATGACCTATGTCCGCAAGAAGCCCAAGGGCTACGGCCGCAACGCCCGCATCGAAGGGGTGATGACGCCGGGCCAGCGTGTGCTTCTGGTCGAGGA
>JANXPK010000583.1 GCA_025357355.1 Rhodobacterales bacterium | reverse complement strand
CGGCACCAACTTTTCGCCTACCACCGGCGGCGCATAGAGCCCGCCAGCCAGTGCCAGTTGCGCCAAGGCCGCCTGTGCAGCCACCGCTCCCCCGGCATCGCAGAGCGCCGCCAGACGCTGCACCGTCGATTTCGGCACCGTTGAATAGGCCTGCAGCGTCGGATCGTCCCGCCCATCACCCGGCAGAACCGCCAGTGCAATCCCCTTGCGCTGCGCCAGATCACGCAAGCTTGCCAGACCGTAGGGCCAGTAGGCCTCGCCGCCGATCAGCCGCACCAGCACCGCGCGCGCCTGACAAAGCGTCCGTTCGACATAGGTGTCCACCGACAGCGGATGCCGCAACGCCACCAGATTGCACAGTCGCAGGCTTGGCAAACGTCCTTCGGCCCGGTGCCATCCGGCAGCAAACGCGCCCAGATCGCTATCCGAATACGACAGCACCACCATCTCCGCCGGGTCCTGCGCCGGATCGAACGGCGTGGCCGTTTCCTCCAGCCCATGACTTTCGCGAAAGACGACGTGCATGGTTCAAGCCTCCAGCACGGCGCGGATGGCGGCCTCGTCGATGTCGGCCTGCTCGGCAATCACCACCAGATGCGAGGCGCGGGCTTGCGCGCCCCACGGCCGGTCATACTGCACCCGCACCCGCTCGCCCACCGCCTGCACCAGCATCCGCAAGGGCTTGCCGGTGACCGCGACATAGCCCTTGACCCGCAAGATGTTCATCTCGCGCGCCAGCCCCTGGATTGCAGCGGTCAGGGCCACGGGGTCCGACACTTCCCCCATCGTCACCACGATCGAGTTGAAATCGTCATGCTCGTGCCCGTCCTCGCCGTCGTGATGCGAGGGGCGCGCGCCCAGATCATCCTCGGCGGCGGCATGCAGGCCCAGGATCACACGGGGATCAATCACGCCCTCGGTCATCGCCAGAATCGGCAACCGCCCCCTGCCCTTTTCGGCGACTTCCGCCTCGATCACTGCCCGGGCCGCCGCGACACCGGCATCGCCCGCAAGATCGGCCTTGGACAGCAGCACGATATCGGCACAGGCAATCTGATCCTCGAACACCTCGCCCAGGGGCGTGTCATGCGTCGCCTGCAACGCGGCTTGCGACAGCACATCCCCCGCGAACCGCCCCGCCGCTACCGCCTCGGCATCGGCGAGCGTGATCACCCCGTCAACGGTGATCAGCGAGCGGATGGCAGGCCAGTCGAACGCCTTCAGCAAGGGCTTCGGCAGTGCCAACCCCGAAGTTTCAATCAAGATGTGGTCCGGCCGCACCGGCAGCGCCAACAGCGCCTCGATCGTCGGAATAAACTCGTCGGCCACCGTGCAGCAGATGCAGCCATTGGCCAGCTCGACGACATTCTCGACCGGGCAATTCGCATCGGCGCAGCTTTTCAGGATGTCGCCATCGACGCCAACAGTGCCGAACTCGTTGACCAATATCGCCAGCCGCTTGCCTTGCGGGTTCTGCATCAGATGGCGGATCAGCGTGGTCTTGCCCGCCCCCAAAAAGCCGGTGATCACGGTGACGGGGATTTTCGACAAGTCAGACATGGGGGCCTCCTAAAGGCGGAATACGGGCAAGGCTTTGTTTGCGGAAAATCACGGGCCGCTCGCGCCATGGCACCAACCCGTCCGGCGCACGGGCATAGGCGGCAGCGCCGGCAAGGATGTCGGCGGCGTTGGCAGGCGTCATGCGGCCATAGACATAAGACCACCGCCCCGGCGCCGACAGCGCGACCGACGCACCAGTGTTGCAGGCCGACAGGCATTCGACCGCCACAACCTCAACCCCGTCGGGCGCAGGCAAGGCGGTGATTGCGGCGTACAGACGCGCGCCGACACAGGCCTCGCCCGCGACAGCGGGCATCCCGGCCTTGCAGGTCATGCAGATGTGCAGCCTCACCATTCCATTCCCTTCAGGTGAATGCGAAAGGCCGGGCATTGGCCCGAAAACCCCCCGCAGAACACCCCGTCTGCCTTTCAGTCCCGTGTGCTGGCAGGTCTCCCGGCTTGCGGATACTGGGGCACTCCCCAACGGTCGCCCCCCTTCCCAGCCCAGTCCTAGATGGAGTGCGGGCCAGTGGATCGGGCGACCTTTCCGGTCACGGTCGCGGGGGCGGCTGCGCTTTGGGTTCCCCAGACTTCGGGTTACCCTGTCGCATTCCCTTTTTGCCTGTCGTAAAGAAGGCACCAACACCGGTTCACCTGATGCAGGATGGGCCCGATTGTCAAGAAGGGGAGCGCCATGTCAGACGGCATTACCGACACCGATGAAGCCAGCCTCGCCCGGCACGCGACCAAGATGGCCAAGAAGAAAGCCGCACGTGACAAGATCATGGCGGGCAAATCGGGTGACAAGGGCCTGATCATCGTGCTGACCGGCGCGGGCAAGGGCAAATCCTCGTCCGGCTTCGGCATGATCCTGCGCTGCGTCGCCCACGGCATGCCCTGCGCGGTCGTGCAGTTCATCAAAGGCGCCTGGGATACCGGCGAGCGGCGGCTTCTGACCGAGAATTTCAGCGATCTCTGCCAGTTCTACGCCATGGGAGAAGGCTTTACCTGGGAAACCCAAGACCGCACTCGCGATGTGGCGGCAGCGCAGGCCGGTTGGGAAAAGGCCAAGGAACTGATCCGCGACCCCGCCGTTCGCCTGGTCCTGCTTGACGAAATCAACATCGCCCTGCGCTATGACTATCTCAACCTTGACGACGTTCTGACCTTCCTGCGCGACGAAAAGCCACCCCTCACCCATGTCGTCCTCACCGGTCGCAACGCCGCCGAAGCCCTGATTGCCGCCGCCGACCTCGTCACCGAAATGACCCTGATCAAGCATCCCTTCCGTTCCGGCATCAAGGCGCAGGCCGGGGTTGAATTTTGAAGCTGATCGCGTGGGATTTCGACGGTGTGCTGAACCGCGGCTTTCAGGGCGGCTTTTTCCTTTGGCAACAAAGCTTCGAGGCTGACCTTGGCTGCTCAGCCGCGCTCTTCACCGAATTCATGTTCACCGGCACCCGCTTTGCCGAGGTGCTGACCGGCCAGCGCGATCTTCTCGACCTTCTCGCCGACTGGACCCGCAGCCATGCCATCCCCCACAGCCCCGAACACGTGCTCGACTACTGGCTGACCAAGGACGCCCGCACCGATCCGCAAGTGCTGGCCTGGCTCGACGCCTGCCGTACACCTGGCGTCATCGCCACCAACAATGAGGCCTACCGCGCCGACTATATCTGGCGCCGCATGGGCTTTGGCCGCCGGATGCAGCGCATCTTCGCCTCTGGCCCGATGGGGGTGAAGAAGCCCGCCGCTGAATTTTTCGCCCAGATCGAAGCGTGGTCAGGCCATGCCTGCGCCGACATCCTGTTGATCGACGACGCCGAAAAGAACGTCACCGCCGCCGCCGCACGTGGCTGGCAGGTCTTTCATTTCACCGACGACACCCGCGACTACTTGCCTGAAGTTCTGGGCATAACCCCATGACAGCCCTGATGATTCAGGGCGCAGGCTCCAATGTCGGGAAGTCGCTGATTGTGGCGGGCCTCTGCCGTGCTGCGCGCCTGCGCGGCCTCTCGGTCGCCCCGTTCAAGCCGCAAAACATGTCCAACAACGCCGCCGTCACCGCGAATGGCGGCGAGATTGGCCGCGCGCAAGCCCTGCAAGCCCTCGCCTGCGGCCTTGCCCCTCATACCGACATGAACCCGGTGCTTCTCAAGCCCGAAACCGACACCGGCGCGCAAGTCGTGGTGCAGGGCAAACGCCTGACCACCGTTCGCGCCCGCGACTATGCCGCCTTGAAACCCGCCCTCATGGCGCCGGTCCTCGACAGTTTTCACCGCCTCAAAGCCGCCCATGATCTGGTTATCATCGAAGGCGCAGGCTCCCCCGCCGAGATCAACCTGCGTGCCGGCGACATCGCCAACATGGGCTTTGCCATGGCCGCCGACGTCCCCGTGGTGTTGGTCGGTGATATCGACCGTGGCGGCGTCATCGCCCAGATGGTCGGCACCAAAGCGGTGCTTGACGACACGGACGTCGCGCTGATAAAAGGCTTCATCATCAACAAGTTCCGCGGCGACCCCCGCCTTTTTGACGATGGCTACCGGCGGATCGCCCAACTGACCCACTGGCAAGGCTTCGGCGTCCTCCCTCATTTCCCCGATGCCTGGCGCCTGCCCGCCGAAGACGCCCTCGACATCGCCCCGACCACCGGCACGGGCACCAAAATCGCCTGCCTCACCCTGTCGCGCATCGCTAATTTCGACGACCTCGACCCGCTCAAATCCGAACCCGGCGTGCAGGTCGTCATGGTCCGCGCAGGCGAGACCATCCCGACCGATGCTGCCCTCGTCATCCTCCCCGGCAGCAAATCCACGCGCGGCGATCTCGCGTTTCTGCGGGCCCAAGGCTGGGACATCGACCTGATGGCTCATCACCGGCGCGGCGGCCGCATCTTGGGCATCTGCGGCGGCTACCAGATGCTGGGGACCTCCATCGCCGATCCGGACGGCATCGAAGGTCCGACCGGTACTTCGCCGGGCCTTGGCCTCTTGAACATCGAAACCACCATGACCCCCGACAAACGCCTGACCCTGACGGCAGCCACCCACGCCGCCTCCGGCCAGCCCATCACCGCCTACGAGATTCACATCGGCCAGACCACCGGCCCCGACACGGCTCGCCCGTTCGCCCACACCCAAGGCCGCGCAGAGGGGGCAACATCGCCCAACGGACGTGTCACAGGCAGCTACCTGCACGGCATGTTCGCAGGCGACGCCTTTCGCGCCGCCTTTCTCGCGGGTCTCGGCATCAAGACCACCCCCCGCTATCATGCCGCCGAGATCGAGGCCACACTCGACGCCCTCGCAGCACATCTGGAGGCGCATCTGGACGTCGCAGGCCTCTTGGCACTGGCCCGTTGAACACGCCCAAAATGCGGAGGTCAAAACCCTAAAATTCGGTTAACAAGAATTTCTATCTATATGATATTAAACGAATAAGTACATGGTCCGAGGTTCGGACCGAACCGGGCCAGCCCCTCAGATCAACGCCAGAACCAGCAAAACCCCGGCCAAGACAGCGATCAACTTGAGGTAAAGATCCAGCCCTCGCGCCAGATCAACTGCCGTCGGGTCCGGCGCCCCCTCATTGACCCAAGCCTCGTCCGACATCCTTCCATCATAGGCCCTCGGTCCCGACAACCGCACCCCCAACGCCCCCGCCAGCGCCGCCTCGGGCCAACCCGCGTTGGGCGAACGGTGCTTGCCCGCATCGCGCCACATGCATTCCCAGCATTCCCGCCAGCGTCCCGAGACCGCAGCGATCAATACTCCGGTCAGCCGCGCCGGAATCAGGTTCGCGACATCGTCGATCCGTGCCGCAGCCCAGCCAAAGGCGGCATGACGCGGGCTCAGATGGCCAATCATCGAGTCCATCGTGTTGATCGTCTTGTAGACCGCAATCCCGGGCAGGCCAAAGATCAGCCCCCAGAACAACGGCGCCACCACCCCATCGGACGCACTTTCCCCCAGACTCTCCAACGCCGCCCGCGCCACCCCTGCCCCATCCAGCCGCTCCGGATCGCGCCCGACGATCATCGCCACCGCCTCGCGCGCCCCCACCAGATCGCCGCGCGACAACGGCAACACCACCGCCCGGACATGATCATGCAGCGACCGCGCCGCCACCAACGGCCAGGCGAGGATGCCCGTCACCAGCACGCCAACCCACCCCTTTGGCAGCACCCACACCACGGCCGAAGTCACCAACCACA
>JANXPK010000505.1 GCA_025357355.1 Rhodobacterales bacterium | reverse complement strand
GTCCATATAGGGGCCTTCCAGCTTGAGGCTTTCCTCTTGGCTGCGGACCTTGACGACCGTGCCGGTATGGACCTTCTCATAAAGCTCGATGGCATCCTGATTGAACAGGCGAATGCAACCCGCAGAAGTTGCATGACCGATGGAGGCATTCTCGACCGTGCCATGGATGCGGAACTTGCTATCGACGCCATCGCGGTAAATGTACATCGCCCGCGCCCCCAAGGGATTGTCCAGCCCTCCCGGCAAACCGCCAGCATATTCGGCGTAAAGATCGGGGCGGGTTTGCACCATATGGGCGGTTGGCGTCCAGTGCGGCCACTTTTCCATGCGGCCGATCACGCCAGTGCCATGAAAGGACAGGCCTTCGCGCCCGACGGCAATGGCGTAGCGCATCGCCATCCCGCCGTCTTCAACAAAGTAAAGCTTGCGGGCAAACGTATCGATCACGATGGTGCCGGGCTTTTCGGGGCCGCTGTACTGCACTTCGGTCTTGGCGGCACTTTGATAGAACAGCCGCGCCTCAACCGCCGGGATCAGAAAGTCGCCGTCCTGAACCGCCTCATAGCCGGGCAAAGTGGCTTGCACAGGCGGCGCGCTGTCCTTGGGGTGCTTGGCACCGCAGGCGGCAAGCAGGGTCATCAGCGTCAGGGCTGCGAAATGGGCGATAAGTCTGGTCACACGGGCGTCCTGATGAGCACAAAGCGATAAAGCGCACCAAGACCACAGCGGGCCGGTTCGTCAAGCCCCCGCATGCCCAACCCCCCTGCAATCCCGCCCCGTTTGCGATCATGCGCGCAAAACCGGCTATTCGATCACCCGCGCCTCGCTGATCAGCATGATCGGGATGCCATCACGGATCGGAAAGGCCAGATGCGCACCGTCCGAGACCAGTTCTTGTCGTTCGGCATCATAGCGCAGGGTCCCCTGGGTCTGCGGGCAAATCAGCGCCTCCAACATGCGGCGGTCGGTAAGGATGGCAGGATCGGTCACTGCAACGTCTCATCCCCGGCGCCCGTGCTTTGCAGCGCGAATGCGATCAGGGTTTCCAGAATCCGCCGACGCTCGGGCAGGGTCACCGCCTCCAGCAGCGCCTGTTTTTCTTCGGCGGCAAACGGGCACAGCATCGACAGCACGTTGACCAGCATTTCGTCATCGGCCTCTTTCAGATTGGACCAATCGGTGCCCATCTTGCTGGCCTGCAAATAGCGCGCAAGGTCCTTGAGAAAGTGTTTGCGGTTAAGGCCGGGGTCGCCTTCCGGGAGTGCGACGTCGCGCAGATAGGGGGTGAAATCGACCTTGCCGCGGCGGTAGGGCACAAAGCCCGTCACCTCTTCTACCATCGCAAAGCGCGCGACCCCGGTCAGCGTGATCATGAACCGGCCATCCTCTGTTTCCGAAAACGAGGTCAGCCTCCCGGCGCAGCCGACACTGGCGAGGCTCGGTGCGGCAACCGTCAGATCACCGCGCGGCTGGATCATGCCGATCAGCCGCTTTTCGCTTTTCAGGCAATCGTCGATCATCGCCAAATAGCGCGGCTCGAACACATGCAGCGGCAATCGGGCGCGCGGCAGCAGAACGGCCCCCATCAACGGGAATAGCGGCAAGGTCTCGGGCAGGTCGGCAGGATGGATCATAGCGCGCAGCCTAACGCGATTTGCCGCTCACACAAAGATCATTGACGACAGACGCCGACGACCTTTCAGAACAATGGGGTCTTGCGGCTTCAAAGCACCGAAGATTGTAAACAACTGCGCCTTGGCCGCACCGTCATTCCACTCCCGGTCAAGCTTGAACAGATCCAGCAGCGTGTCGACGGCCTCTTCGATCTTGCCAGACGCATGCAGCGCCGTCGCGAGGTCAAAGCGGGCCTGACGGTCCAGGGGATCGCGCGTAACGGCGGCACGCAACAAGTCCTCGGGTCCGGCCTTGGCCGCCTGTCGGGCGAGTTCGATCTGCGCCCTGGCGGCCGTCACCTCGGGCGAGCCCGCAATCTTGGCCGGGGCGGCATCGGCCAGGGCCTGCGCCTTGTCCAGATCGTCGATGGCCAGGTGGGCGCGCACCAGTCCGCCGTAAGCCGCCGCATTCTCTGGCTCCTCGGCCAGAATCGCGGCAAAGGTTTCGGCGGCGTCGGCTGCGGCGCCCTCGTCCAGCATCGCCTCGGCGGCCTCAAGTGCCGCTGCAAGCCCGCCGTCATCGCCGCCAAGCTCGACCAGTTTATCAATGAATTTCTTGACCTCTGACCCCGGAACCGCACCCTGAAAGCCATCCACCGGCTGACCCTTGAAAAAGGCATAGACCGTCGGGATCGACTGGATACGCAACTGGCCCGCCAGCATCTGCGCCTTGTCGACGTCGA
>JANXPK010000502.1 GCA_025357355.1 Rhodobacterales bacterium | reverse complement strand
AACTTATCTAAAATTTCGCCTTACCTTTTCGAAAATACTCCGCAGGGGGTCCGGGGGACGCGACGTCCCCCGGGGTCAGCCACAAGCGCAATTTCAATCCGCCCGCGCAGGGTGCGTGATTTCGCGCACCAAGCCTTAAACATAGTCCCCCCGGCTCAGCGCATATTTCGCCATCTTCTCGTTCAGCGTGCGCCGGGGCAGACACAGCTCGTCCATCACCGCCGCGATGGACCCCTTGTGCCGCCGCATCGTGTTGTCGATCAGCATCCGCTCGAACGCCTCCACATAGTCCTTCAACGGCTTGCCCTCGGTGGTCAGGGTCGGCCCCGCCGCCTCGTTGTCGGCCATCAAAAGGCTGGCAATCGACCCCGACCCCCGCCGGTTCTGCAACACCGCCCGCTCGGCAATATTGACCAGTTGCCGCACATTTCCCGGCCACGGCGCTTGCAGCAGCTGTGCCGCCTCCTGTGCCGTCACTTGCGGCGCCTCGCAGCCATATTCCTCGGAAAAGCTTTCGGACATCCGGTTGAACAGGGTCAGAATGTCCTCGCCCCGCATCCGCAATGGCGGCAACACGATCGTCATCGCGCCCAGCCGATAGAAAAGGTCGGGCCGCAGCGCATCCTCCACCGTCTTGTCCGGCGCGTGATCATTGCAGATCGCGATGATCCGCGTCTCGGGTGGCGTGCCCTGCTCGTTGATCACCGTCAAAAGCCGCGCCTGCAACGAGCCGGTCAGCGCCTCGATGTCCTCCAGACAGATCGTCCCACCCCGCGCTTCTTCGATCAACGGAATGGCCCCATCTTCACCCGGCCCGAACAGCTTGGAGGCCAGCTGATCCTCCGACCAGGCAGCGCAGGAAATCGTCACGAACTTCCGCCCCGCCCGCGGCCCCACCGCGTGCAGGGCATGGGCGACCAGAGTCTTGCCAGTGCCGGTCTCACCGTCGATCAGCACGTGGCTGTCGGCCTGCCCCAGGTCGAGGATATCTTCCCGCAGCCGCTCCATCACCGGGCTGGAGCCGATCAGCTTCTTCATCAGGACCGATCCGTCCGACAACTCTTTGCGCAGGGCCCGGTTGTCCAACGTCATCCGCCGCGCCTGTGTCGCCCGCTTGGCCAGTTCGGTCATCCGGTCGGGGTTGAAGGGCTTTTCCAGGAAGTCATAGGCCCCGACCCGCATCGCCTCGACCGCCATCGGCACATCGCCGTGCCCGGTGATGAGGATCACCGGCAGTCCTGAATCCATCCCCATCAGCCGCTTGAGAAACGCCATGCCGTCCATGCCGGGCATCTTGATGTCACTGACGACAACCCCGGGAAACTCCGGCCCGATCGATTTCAGCGCGTCCTCCGCACTTGGAAACGTCTCGGTATCAAAACCAGACAGGGCCAGCCACTGGCTGATCGACTGTCGCATATCGGCCTCGTCATCGACGATTGCCACCTTCATTGCCCGGGCCATTGGTCCCTCATTCTGCTGCTTTGACGTCTTCGCCGATGATCGGCAGTTGCATTTCGAACACCGCGCCACCCTGTTCAGAGTTGCGCGCCGTCAGCCTTCCCCCAAGATCGGTGACGATCCCAGAGGAAATCGCCAGACCCAGTCCCACACCTTCGCCTGCAGTCTTCGTCGTGTAGAACGGCTCGAAAAGGTTATCGAGGTCTTCGATCCCATGGCCATTGTCGCGCACGGTCAGGGTTGCGGTGTCGCCTGCCGACAGGATCAGGTCGATCTGTGGTTGCGCGGAATCCTTGGTCGCATCAAGGGCATTGCGCAACAAGTTGATCAACACTTGTTCAAGTCGCAGTCGGTCGGCCATCACCATCACCGGCTGCCGCGGCAAGGTCCGCGAAATCTTGACGACGCGCAATTTCAGCTGCGGTTCCATCATCGCCAGCGCCGAGGAAAGGCAAAGCCTGAGATCGACCGGTTCGAAGGCGTCGCCGCCCTTGCGGGCATAACTTTTGAGCTGCCGGGTGATCGCCCCCATCCGGTCGATCAGATCGTCGATCCTTTGGAACGACGACAGGGCCTCGTCAGACCTCTTGCGCTGCAACAGCAGGCGCGCGCCCGCAAGATAGGTCTTCATCGCCGCCAATGGTTGATTAAGCTCGTGGCTCACTGCGGCCGACATCTCGCCCAAGGCCGCCAATTTGGAGCTTTGTGCCAGCGTCAATTCAGCAACCGCAAGATCCTTTTGCACCTTTTCGCGTTCGGCGATCTCGCGTTGCAGCCGCGCATTCAGCTGCCGCAGTTCCGCAGATTCCCGCCGGAATGACAGGGTTTGCGACCAGGCCCGGCGTGACAGCAAATAGAAAGTCAGAGCCGTCAGCATGGCGAACCCCATGATCTCCAGCGCCAAGATGCCGTTAACCCGCTCGCGCACCGAATCGTAGGCGGTGAACGAAACCATGCGCCAGCCGCGGAACGGCACCCGCGCATCGGTTCGCAAGAACGCCACGCCTTTCAGGTAGGTATCGGGCTTGTTGCGCGTCCAGTCTGTTGTGACATTGAGCGCCTGATTGAGCGCCCGGTCCAGCGATGATGGGTCGTCCTGAATGGCAATGACATCGTCCAGCAACATGCCGCGCCAGCGCGGTTCGGTCGCCAGAATGACCGTCCCTTCCGAGCTCGCGACCAGAACGACATCCTGCAATCCGGCCCAGGCACGCTCGTATTTCATCAGATCAACGGCGACAACGATCACGCCAAGTGACTTGCCGTCGGCCATGATGACCTGGCTATAGGTGAAGTCGTAGCCGCCGCCCGGAAGTTCCGAGGACGAAAATACCGTGTCGGTTGACCGCTGGGCGTCGATGAAGAAGTTCTGGCCGTGATAGATGGTCCCCAGCAGGTTGCGGTTGGTGGCACCTACCGTTCGACCTGTGTTGTCCAAAAGCAAGATCGAGGCCACGCCGATATCGGCCTGAACCTGGATCAAGCGCTCAGTTGTCTGAGAATAGTCGCCTTTTGACAGGGCTTGCGAAATCACTGGGTCGCGCGACAACAAGAGCGGCACGACCGAAGTACGCTGCAACTCGGAGATCATGTTGCCGGAATACAGCGCCAGCCGCAGTTCCGCCTTGTTGCGGGTGGTTTCGGTGAAACGGTCCGAAAGAAAGCGGTTGGTGACCAGAACGACGCCGATCGCCACAAACACCAGACCGGCGACCGCCAGCTTAAGCCAGGGAGACGTTCGCTGGATGCGGTCCAATTTGGATGCGGTTTCGGGGTTTGCCATGTGACAAGTCTAGGCTCCGGTCCGACTCACCTCAACCCAGACACGTATCAAGCCCGCTCATGCCAGCGTCATCCCGCCCATCAGGCTTCTAAACATGGCCGCTCCATCCGTACCACCCTGCGCCGCCTCGACCGCCCTTTCGGGATGCGGCATCATCCCCAGAATCCGGCGATTGGCTGACAGCACGCCCGCAATGTCCGCCATGGCGCCATTTGGATTTTCGCAATAGGTGAAGGCAATCCGGTCTTCGCCGCGCAAAACGGCTAGACCAGCGGCGTCAATCGTATAGTTGCCGTCGTGATGGGCAATCGGCACGCGAATTTCCTGTCCGCGGCCATAGCCGCTGGTGAAGGCGCTGTCAGTCGTCGCCACGCGCAAGCTCAGGGTCCGGCATACGAATTTCAGGCCCGCGTTGCGCATGAGCGCCCCCGGCAGCAGCCCCGTCTCCGTCAGAACCTGAAAACCATTGCAAATGCCCAAGACATATCCGCCGCGCTTGGCGTGGTTCCGCACTGCCGCAGCAATCGGCGACTGTGCCGCGATGGCCCCGCAGCGCAGATAGTCGCCAAATGAAAAGCCGCCGGGAATGCCCACAACATCCACAAAGGTCGGCAACTCGCGATCCTTGTGCCAAACCCGCGTCACATCGAACCCGGCTCGCTCAAAGGCAACGGCCAAGTCGCGGTCGCAGTTGGACCCTGGGAACGTGATGACGGCAGCTTTCATGGGCAATCCCTTTCACGGCTCTGAATGTGGCAAATACCGTAATGACCACAGCGACGCTACCCCGAAATCCTTCAGCGCAAAATGCATTTGTCTGGATGAAATTCGGCAGTTGATCCGACCCTTGTCAGACCCTGGCCTCCGATTCGCAGGTTCATGGTTAACGCAAGCTGCGGGTCGAAAATCTCGCATCGGGTGTAGCGGCATTGTAGGCGGAATGTAGGCGGTTTGTAGGTCGTTCATCTTTCGTTAATTTGGCCAATTAACAGTGCGAACCCAATAGCTTACCTTCGTCTGGCCGCCCTAAGGGCTCACAGTCCAAGGCGCGGTATTTCAATCGCCGGACAACGATCCATCACAACCGTGATCCCCGCCGCCCTCGCCTTGGCCGCAGCCGGTTCATTCCTCACGCCCAACTGCAGCCAGACCGTCTTGAGGCCCGGCAAATTTGCCAGCGCCTCATCAACAACCGGCCCTACCGCGTCAGAATTGCGAAAGACGTCAACCATATCAACCGGCTCTTTGATCTCTGTCAAATCCCCTCGCACGGCCTCGCCCCAAGATGTCATCAGGCCCGCCTGCCCAGGGTTGACCGGGATGACCCGAAAGCCGTGCCGAACCAAGTAGTTGGCGACACCATGGCTCGGCCGTTCCGGTTTGGGCGACCAACCAACTAAGGCGATGACCTTGGTTTCTGTCAGGATCTTGCGCAGCAGGTCATCGGTTTGCGTCATTGAAGGCATTCCTGACAAAAAAGCGCCCGGACCAAACTGCCGGGCGCGAGTACGGAACGAGGGACAGTGAACTGAAGGCGGCGTTCCGAGCCAGGCCTTCTCCCAATATATTGGAATACCGATTTACAGTTTCCAGACCTGAATCAGACCTGATGATCACATCAGCGTGTCGAGGCTGCATAAAGCGCCACGGCAGCTGCGTTGGAAACGTTGAGCGAACCAAACTGGCCCATGGCCGGGATCTTTGCGATGACGTCGCAGGTGTCACGTGTCCGGTCCCTAAGGCCCGGTCCCTCGGCGCCCAGAACAAAGGCTATTGCACGGCCGCCAGCCTCGGCCATGGCTTCTTCCAGCGTCATGGTGCCATCGCCGTCCAGCCCGATCAGGCGAAAGCCCATCTGACGCAGTTCTTCCATGGCATCGGCCAGGTTCGTCACCCGCAGGTAGGGCTGGCGTTCAAGGGCACCAGAGGCAGTCTTGGCCAGTGATCCGGTTTCAGACGCGGAATGGTGGCGCGGCGCGATCACGGCACGGGCGCCGAACACTTCGGCCGAACGCAACACGGCGCCGACATTATGGGGGTCGGTCACGCGGTCAAGACAAACCACCAAGGCAGAGCCCTGACCGGCAATGCAGACTTCTTCAAGCTTGCCCCAATTCAGGGGCCGGGCTTCCAGGGCAGCACCCTGATGAACGGAATCCTCTGCGATCGGCACGCGAAAATTCCGTGGCTCGACAACATCAGGCTCCAGACCAGATGCTGCAACTGCGTCTTTCGGCTTGTCATAGGCGTTCTTGGTCAGGATCAGACGCAATTTATCGCGGGCCGGGTTGACCAATGCGTCGCGGACGGCGTGCAGCCCAAAGAGCCAGACCGTTTCCTTGGCTTCGGCGCGTTTGGACCGTTCCTTGTCAACGACCCACGTTGGTTTCGTTGTTCCACTCATCGCCACGCCCCGCCGGTTTACACTCCCCATGTGGCGCGACCCACGCTTGCATGCAAGGCAAAACGCGCAGATACCCGCCGGTTCCGCCCTTGACGCCCCCCCGGGCGTTGGCTATTCCCCGGCCCAGGTTGGGCGACGAGCTGCAAGGTGCGGCAGGGGACTGTAACTCCCCCGAGGCGACTCACGCCTGGTTCGATTCCAGGGTCGCCCACCATTACGCGCGCGAATTTGCGTGGCAGGCCCCGTGCCAAACCGATGAAATCGCAGAAAATGGCTGGTTTTCAGTCCGGAATGTCTGTGGCATCCTTGCCGATACCGCATGGCTTTGGGATATCCCGGGCCCAAACCTGAAAGGCCCGCCATGAGCGCCCGTTCCTACCGTTTCACCCATGCCATTACCCGCCGTCCGGCTGGCAGCATCGTTCAAGGGTTGCGTGCGGTCGATACCGGGGCGCCTTCGCTCGCGCTCATGTCGCAGCATCATGCCGACTATGTCGCCGTCTTGCGCTCTACCGGGGCCAGCGTTGTCGAGCTTGACGCGTTGGAGGCCTATCCGGATTCGGTGTTTGTCGAGGATACTGCCCTTTGCCTGCCCGAAGGCGCCGTGGTGATGCGGCCCGGTGCTCCCAGCCGTCTTGGTGAGGCCGGGGAAATGGCGCCGCATTTGCGGGCGCTATACGGCGAAGTTACCATGGTCACTGGGTCGGGCAGCTTTATCGAGGGGGGCGACATCCTGACCACCGAAACCGAAGTACTTGTTGGTCGTTCTGCCCGTACCAATACGGCCGGAATTGCAGAGTTGCGCGGGCTGGTGACGCCCTGGGGGCATAAAGTGAGGGAGGTTTTCACCCCGCCGGGGGTGCTGCATTTCAAGACCGATTGCTCGCTTCTGGACGAAGAGACCATCCTGTCAACCGCGCGACTTGACGCCTCGGGTTGTTTCGAAGGTTACCGGGTTATCCACACGGCTGCGGGAGAGGAGGCTTGCGCAAACTCTATCCGTTTCAATGACTTGGTGCTCATGCCTGCTGGCTTTGCCCGCACCAGGGACGTACTGGTGAAAGCTGGTTATGCAGTACGCGAGATCGGCAATTCGGAATGCGCCAAGCTTGATGGCGGCATGTCTTGCCTGTCGTTGCGGTTTACGCCCTCAAGTTAAAGCGCATTGCCTTTGGCTTGACGGCTGCTCACGGCGGGATTGGCCGGCGAGTGGGTGGGACAAGCCCTTGAGTTCGCTGTGTTAACTGGCGTGATTAACGGAGGATGAACGACCTACAAACTGCCTACATTCCGCCTACAATGCCTCTACACTAAATGCGAGTTTTTCGGCCCCGGACCTGCGTTAACCATAAGCCTGCGAATCGGAGGTGAGGGCCTGACAATGGTCTGCCAGACTGAGCGATAGTCGGCTCAGGCGTCGGATTGAATCCGGACGAGATCAATTCGCTCCGTCGGACTGGACGCGACCGAAAAAGGCAGGGTCAGGAGAAGTCTGCCCCTCGGCTCCGGCGGCCATCAGCACGGCGGCGATGACACCCATCAGATCAAGCCGGGAAAACCTTGGCATGGCGGGTTCCTTTCACTTTCCATTGGTGGGACGGCTTGTATAGTCCGGCCAAACACGAGTGCAACCCCAGTATGACAGAGCCCAGGCCCGCCCGGCAACACTTCAATATTCTGGCCATCGGTCAGGCCGGACGGCTGCAGTATGAGGCGGTTTTGCTGGCGGCATCGCTGCGGACCTTCAACCCCGATTTCGCAGGACGGCTTTACATCGCCGAGCCGCAGCCTTCGACCCGGTGGCCACAAGACCCGCGCATTCCCGCTGGGCCGACGCGGGAGCTGCTGGCGGAACTGGGGGCGACGTTTCTGCCGTTCGAGAACCGGGTCTTCGGCACGTCCTACCCCTATGGCAACAAGATCGAGGCCTTGGCGGCGTTGCCGGACGAGCCGTTCCTGTTTCTGGATACCGACACGCTGGTGGTGGGGTCGTTCGAGACGCTCAAGTTCGATTTCGACCGCCCTTCAGCCTCGATGCGACGAGAGGGGACCTGGCCGGTGATCGAACTTTATGGGCCGGGCTACGGGGCGACATGGGGGGCGCTGTACCGGAGGTTCGGGCTGGATTTCGACAGTTCGCTCGACCGCAGTCATCCGGACGAATACTGGCAGCGTTACCTCTATTTCAACGCGGGCTGGTTCTTTTACCGCAGCCCGCAGGAGTTTGGGGCGCGGTTTCTGGAATATGCGATTGAGGTGTTGAATAACCGGCCGGACGAATTGGCCTGTCAGGAGATGAATCCGTGGCTTGATCAGATCGTGCTGCCTATGGTGATCTATTCCTTTGGCGGTGGGCGGCCGGGGGCGGAACTCGCTGGGCTGGACGGCGATG
>JANXPK010000492.1 GCA_025357355.1 Rhodobacterales bacterium | reverse complement strand
GCCGATCTTGAGGCCCAGAAAGAACGCCCCGGCCGGTTGCAGGGACATCGGCACCGAGGGTTGGCCGATCTTGCCGCGCACCGGTTCGCCACGCTGCAACAAGCCGTCCCGTTCCAGCGCCCGCATGATCACCGACATGGTCTGTGCCGAAAGTCCGGTCATCCGGGCGATGTCGGATTTGGCAAGTGCGCCGTGCTGGCGGACCAGCGACAGCACCAGCCGTTCGTTGTGCGCCCGCATCCCTGACTGGTTGGAGCCGCGCAGCGTGCCGCTGTCGCCGGGCGCCTTGTCAGGAGGGAGGTCGGGCACCTGCATGGCTCCGGTCAGCCGTCGGCGGCTGGGGCCACGACGCCCTTGCGCAAGATGACATTGGCATAAAGCGCCAGTTCGGAGGTCGCGACGATGGTATGGGCGGCGCGGATGCGGGGGTAAAGCTGCGCGCCGTCGAGCGGCGTCACCATTTGGCCCGGCGCCAGACGCCGGACGGCCGCATCCACGGCCAGGTGGAACGGGCCTGCCTGGCGCGCGTCATTGTTCAGGGACGCGCGGAACGCCGCCTGCGGCACCGAGCGGTCCAGAGGCATCACCAGCAAGATAGCCTCGAGCAGGACCAGGATGCCGTGACCGTCAGCGCGAATCAGACGGCGGGCATGTTCCTGTGCGGGGTAGTTGCCGTCGACCAACGCGATCTCGTCACCATGGCCCATCGACCGCAGCGTAAAAAGCAGGTCCGGACCAAGAATGGGGGGGATTCCGATCAACATTTCAGCGGCACCGCAGGTTAAGAACGCCTCCGCAGACTGTGCGGGATCATCTGACAGTGCGGAGGAAGGAGGCATCTGTCAATAATAAATAAGAGTGATTTATTTAACTTGACGGAGGCGAGGGAATCGGCTTTTCTGCGCGACGTCGCCGGGCTAGCGTGCCTGGGCGAAAAGCTTTCTACCGGGGAAACATCCCCATCACCCTTGGGAGGACTACCAATGAAATTCAAAGCTGCTGCCCTTGCGGGCGCTGCCGCCTTTGCCCTGATCGCAGGTTCGGCTTCGGCTGCCGATCTGGCTTGCCTGATCACCAAGAACAACACCAACCCCTTCTTCGTGAAGATGAAAGAGGGCGCTGCGGCCGCCGCCAAGACGGCCGGCCTCGACTTCCAGGCCTATGCTGGCGAAAAGGACGGCGACGCCGCCCCGCAAATCACCGCGATCGAAAACTGCATCGCGGCTGGCGCCAAGGGTATCCTGATCACGCCGTCGAACGATTCGGTCGGGCCGTCGCTGAAGAAAGCCCGCGCTGCCAAGATCCTCGTGATCGCGCTGGACACCCCGCTCGCCGACAAGGACGCGCAGGACATGACCTTCGCGACCGACAACTTCGAAGCCGGCCTGCTGATCGGCAAGTGGGCCAAGGCCCAGCTTGGCGACAAGGCTGCTGAAGCACACATTGGCATGCTTGACATCAACAAGGACAATATCTCGGTTGACGTGCTGCGCGACACCGGCTTCCTGAAGGGCTTTGGCATTGACGTGCCGGACCTGAAGGTTATGGGCTCGGAGAAGGACAAGCGCGTTATCGGTCACGAATCCTCGGGCGCAAATCCTGAAGGCGGCGTCAAGTCGGTCGAGAACCTGCTGGCCAAGGATCCGGCGATGAACGTGGTTTACACG
>JANXPK010000476.1 GCA_025357355.1 Rhodobacterales bacterium | reverse complement strand
TCCAAGAACGTGGTCAGCGTGCGCTGCGTCGGCAACGCGGTGACCTTGACCGCGCTCGGGACGGCATTGACCGCGATCGGCACCGCCACGGCTGCCACCCTGGCCACGACCAACATCCACACGGTCAAACGCCACCTGGAATATCTGGTGACCGTGGCTGCTGCGGGTGCCATGGCCGGATATCGCGGCAACGTCGGCTTCTGCACGGTGGGCAACAACACGGCGGGCGTTGGCGGCTTTCTCTATGAGACCGAATGGGGGCCGACCACCGGCGTTTCGAACACCACAAAGCGCGGCCTGACCGGCCTCTCTGCCACAGTTGGCACGCCGACCGACGTCAACCCATCCACGCTCAACAATCAGATCGGCATGGGCTGCGACGCGGGCGACACCAACTGGCAGATGATTTTTACCAATGCCACGACCTTCACCAAAGTCGATCTGGGTTCCGGCTTTCCGGTCTCGGCGGCAGACCGGACCGACGCCTACCGCCTGTCGATGTATTCGCCCGCCGGTGCCAGCCAGAGGATCGATTGGGAAGTGACCAACCTGACCACCGGCGCCGTGCAAAGCGGATCGCAGACGGCGACCCTGCCTGCCGCGTCCGCGCTGCTGGGTTTCCGATCCTGGCTCTCGTCCGGCGTCACCTCGTCCGTGGTCGGCTACAGCCTCTTCGGCCTCTATTGCGAAACCGATTACTGACCCGACACCTGAAAGGACTGCCCGATGCTGGATTTCCTCGACTTTGCCCTCAAATGGGCGGTGGCACCCTTGCTGGCCGCGCTCTGGCATCTGGACCGCAAGATCAACGGCCATGACCTGAAACATATGGAACATCGCGCGGCCATAGAGGTCGTCAAAGCCCGGCTGGACGCGCAGAGCGCCGCGAGTGCCGCATCCCACGCCTCGCTTGCGGCGGCGCAGGACCGCATCCTCAAGAAGCTCGACGACATCGAGGAGTTCCTGCGCTCGTCCCACTGACCCAGCAAGAGCCCAACCAACCACCCGCAACCCGCCCGAAAGGCGGGTTTATTCATGCCCGACGCCGGGCGAAAGGAGCTACCCCATGACCGCAGATCCAACCGAAGCCATCCGCCTGATCCAGAGCGGCTTGGACAGGCTCGGCCACGCGCCCGGTGCCATTGATGGCCAATGGGGCGTCCGGACCGCCCGTGCGCTGAAGCAGCTGATCGCCGCCAATGGTCGCGCGGCTTCAATGGCGCCGGCCGGCCAGTTGCCCTGGATCACCGAAGCCAAGACCGCCCTCGGTCGCCGCGAGGCCCGCGACCGGACCTGGCTGATGGATTGGCTGAAGCGTGATGGCCGCTCGCTCGGCGATCCATCCAAAACCCCGTGGTGCGGCGATTTCGTCGAAACCTGCATCCGCATTGGCCTGCCCGACGAGCCGCTGCTCGCAGCACTCGGCGCCAATCCCTACTGGGCCCGCAACTGGCTGCTGTTCGGGCGCGACACCAAGCCCGTTCCCGGCGCGGTGCTGGTGTTCGAACGTGGTTCGGGCGGCCATGTCGGATTCGCCGTGGGCCAGGATGACACGAATTTCTTCGTGCTGGGCGGCAACCAATCCGACGCCGTCACCGTAGCGCGCGTCGCCAAATCGCGCCTCCTTGGCGCGCGCTGGCCTGCGACCTTCCCGCCCCGCCTTCAGCGCCTGCCGACCATGAAGCCGGGCGAATTACTCACCACCACCAATGAACTCTGAAGAGGTGTCCACCATGCTGAAACCCGCAATCCTCGCCCTCATCCGCCAAATCCTGACTGTCGCGGGCACCGCGCTGGTCGCCAAGGGGCTTGTCCAGGCCTCCGATGTCGAACCGGTGATCGGCGCGCTACTGACCATCGGGTCGGTGATTTGGTCAGTGGCAGACAAACGGATCCGATGAAGGCCCCGGACCAAAAGCGACAAGGCCGCACGGACGGGTCGCTGACGCTTGCGGGTTGACTTCCTTCAGCCCGACCTGCGACGCGCCGATGTGCGGGCGCGCGGATGGAATCGAGGTGACGGCGGGAAGATTTGCTCCGGTCGTCAACTTCGGACCAGTGGCCAATGGTGCAAGTCGCCTGACGAAAAGGTGAAGGGCTGCGCCGTTTCGACTCTGGCCCGATCCACCCGCCTCAACTACTGTGTTTGGATGACCCGCCTCGTCCGCAGCTTTGTTTTTCTGCTCGCAGCCATTTTTGTGGCCGGTACGTTTGCCGTCTCGGCGGCACCGCTCAGAGCGGAGGCTTCAGTTCCCATGGTGTCCATGGCTATGACCGCCGGCGGGCAAGATTGCGTGAAGTGCGACCCCAAGATGGACATGATGGCAAGCTGCGATCTGACGTGCGCACTGTCCACCGTTGGGGTTCTGACTGGGCATGTCGCACCGGCGTCGGTGTTGACTGACTGCCGTTTTGAACTGGCCGACGCCACGGCCAAGGGACGGGCTCCTCCGCCCGCATTTACCCCTCCACGAACCACCATCCTGATCTAAGCGGCGTCCCTTTTCGGGTTCGCCAGTTCTGCGGCTGCGCGCGTCTCGGGCGTATCCGCTGACGGTCAATCCCGGTCCCTGCTTGCGCAGGACGGGGGAACAGGATGACAAACCATGACCTTTGCTCGATTTCCGGCGCTTTCGCGTCGAAGGCTGCTGACGGGGCTGGGCGCTGCAGCGTTCAGTTTCGGCGGGCCGCCTGGCTTGTTGCGGGCGTTCGCGGGCACAGCCGCGCGGCCAACCGGAACGGTCACAGCGCTGGCCTTTGATCAAGGCAAGCTGCTGCTCGCAGCGGCGGGTATCTGGATCAGCGCGGACGGCGGGGTGAATTTCCTGCCAAGGTCTGAGGGGCCCGGGGCTGCGGTTGCGGCGCTCGCAACGCATCCCGATCTTCCCGGCGTGCTTTATTTGGCAACCACCGCCAATGGGCTGATGCGGTCGCTGGATGCAGGGCTTTCCTGGCACCCCGCCGGAACCGGGCTGCCGTCCTCACCGATGGATGCAGTCGCGATTGCCGCCCAAGACCCGCAAACCGTTTATGTCGCGGTGCGCGGCGATGGGCTTTGGCAAAGCAAGGATGGCGCCAAGAGCTGGGATTTTGCCATGGATCGCCCGCTGGTCGACAAGGTCGAGGTGGATGTGCAGGCGCTTGCTTCGGTCGGCAGCCTGTCGGGCATGGGCGGCTATTGGGTCTATGCGGGCACCGCAAAAGGCGTGTCCAGGGTGCCCGATTGCTTCTGCCGCTGGTCGTCCCTGGAAAGCAGCGGGGCAATGGAGGTTTCCACTGGCGCGGCGAAATCGGCACCGATCGATCCTGCCCTCCGTCTGCCGCATCTGTCTGTTGCCAGTCTTGCCGTCGCGCCATCGGTGCCGGAGGTGCAGTTCGCCAGCCTGCCTTCCGGGGTCTGGAAGACCGAAGACACCGGCGCGACGTGGCGTCTGGTCAACAAGGTGCTGGCCTCGCCGATCCTTGCCGTCGATCCGCTTGAACCGAACCATGTCGTGGCCGCCGACGCAGGTGGCGCGATCCTGTCCAGCCGCGATGGCGGCGCAACCTGGGCCGCCCCGTCGGCCGCATGAGGAAATTCACCATGAAACTGAAACTTGCAACTCTCCTGTTCCTGGGCTTCGCGGTTCCGGCCTTTGCCGGGGAAACCGTCACTCTGTACAGCAACCCGACCTGCAGTTGCTGCCAGACCTATGCCGACTACCTCAAGGCCAATGGCTATGAAGTGAAGGTGGTTCTGGACGAGAATTATGACAAGGTCGCCACCGCAGCCGGCATGCCCGACAATGGGATCGGTTGCCATGTGGCCGTGATCGACGGCTACACGATGAGCGGGTTTATCCCGGTCAAATTCATCGAAAAGCTGATCACCGAGAAGCCTGATGTCGCCGGGATCACCTTGCCCGGAATGCGGATGGACGCGCCCGACATGGCCGAGGACGCACTGAAGACCCTGCAAGTCTACGCCTACGCGCCCTCCGGCGTCACGCTCTATCCGGTCGAGTGAGGGTCGGGCGATGGCGGCATGACCGCGATGACCGATGCGCCGATGATGGCGGTGTTCGTGATGCTGTGCCTTTTGGCGACGGGCGTCGTGGTCGTGAGCGTCATCGTCCTTGTCACCTGGCTTTTGAAAAGGAGACGCCCATGAGGGCATTGATCACCATCGCGGTTGTCCTCGCCGCAGCACCGGCCTTTGCCGATGACATCAGCACGGCGACGATCCAGCTTGGCCAGCAACTTTACGCCACCAACTGCGCCGCCTGCCATTGCACCAACCTGCAAGGCCAGCCGGACTGGAAACACCGGCTGGCAAATGGCCGGATGCCTGCGCCGCCGCATGATGTGACCGGCCACACCTGGCACCATTCCGACCGAGATCTGTTCAACCTGACCAAACTCGGCGTCGCGGCAGTGGTGGGCGATGGCTATGAAAGCGACATGTCGGCCTTTGGCGGCAAGCTGAGCGACGACGAGATCAAGGCGGTGCTGGACTACATCAAGAGCACCTGGCCTGCGCGGGCGCAGCAATCTCAGGCGAAGATCACTGCGGCGGACGAGGCGTCGCAGCCATGAGTGATACCGGGCAGGACAAGCCACATCGCCTCCGCGTTCGCTTCCCGCTCTGGGGGCTGATTCCGGTTGCGGCATCGGCATTGCTCGGCGTTTTTCTGTGGTCGCTGCTGCATCCAGCGCCGGACCTGCCGTCGGCTCTGATCAGCAAGCCAGTGCCGCAGTTTGCCCTGCCGCCGATTGAGGGCCGGACCGCGGGATTCTCGACCGCCGATCTGAAAGGCCAGGTGGCGCTGATCAATATCTTCGCCTCGTGGTGTGTGCCCTGCCGCGCCGAACATCCAGTGCTTTCCGCGTTTGCACGAACCGGCGGCGTGCCGATCTACGGCATCAACTACAAGGACAAGGCCCCGGACGCCCTGGCCTGGCTGAAGGAGCTGGGCGATCCCTATACCCGGATCGGCGCCGACATCGACGGGCGCGTGGCGATCGACTTCGGGGCTTACGGTGTGCCGGAAACCTATGTGGTCGCACCCGATGGCACCATCGCCTACCGGATTGTAGGCCCGATCACGCAGGCAACCGTGGATCAGACGCTTATGCCGCTGATCGCTGGCCTGCCACTCAGCAGGAACAAGGTGAAACCATGAAACATGCTCTCATCGCGGCGCTTCTTTGGCTTGTTGCCCCGGTTCAGGCCCTCGCCGGTCCGCAGGGTTTCACCTTGCATGACATGCCGCAGGACATGCCGGAAGTCCGCTTCGTCACCGGGGACGGCACCCGCAAGACGCTGGCGGATTTTCGCGGGCGTGTGATCCTTTTGAACGTCTGGGCCACCTGGTGCCCGCCCTGCGTCAAGGAAATGCCGACGCTCGACGCGTTGCAGGCCGATCTGGGCAGCTCGAAATTCGAGGTCGTTACCCTGTCCATCGATACCGGCGGCGTACCGGTGGTGCGCGC
>JANXPK010000646.1 GCA_025357355.1 Rhodobacterales bacterium | reverse complement strand
GCGACCAGCGGCAATACCGGGATCGGGTTGGCGCTGGTCGGGGCGTCGATGGGGTTTCGCACGGTGATCGTGATCCCCGAGACGCAATCGCAGGAAAAAAAGGACATGATCCGGCTGGCGGGGGCCGAGTTGGTGCAGGTGCCGGCGGCGCCCTACAAGAACCCCAACAACTATGTGCGTTATTCGGGTCGGCTGGCCGAGGCATTGGCGCGGACGGAACCCAACGGGGCGATCTGGGCCAATCAGTTCGATAACGTCGCCAACCGGCAGGCCCATGTCGAAACGACGGGGCCGGAGATCTGGGAGCAGACCGAGGGAAAGGTGGACGGGTTCATCTGTTCGGTGGGCTCTGGCGGGACGCTGGCGGGGGTGGCGCTGGCGTTGCAGCCCAAGGGCGTGAAGATCGGGCTGGCCGACCCCGAAGGTGCGGCGCTGCATGCATTCTACACCTCGGGCAAGTTCGACAGTCCCGGTACCTCGATCACCGAGGGCATCGGGCAAAGCCGGATCACTGCCAATCTGGAGGGGTTCCGGCCCGACTTCAGCTATCGCATCGCCGACAGCGAGGCGCTGCCTTTGGTGTTCGAGATGCTGGAGGATGAGGGGGTCTGTCTGGGCGGCTCGTCAGGGATCAACATTGCAGGGGCGATCCGGATGGCGCGGGATATGCGGCCGGGCAAGACGGTGGTGACGGTGCTGTGCGATTATGGCAACCGCTATCAATCGAAGTTGTTCAACCCGACGTTCCTGAAGGAAAAGGGCCTGCCAGTGCCTGGGTGGCTGGACCGGGCGCCGCATGCGATCCCGACGGTGTACGAGGACGCATGACCCAAGGGCGGCGGGGCCAGTTCGCAGGGCGTTGGGCCGGGGCGGTTCTGGCGGCGGTTCTGTGGACGGGGCAGGCTGGAGCGCAGGACGCGGGGGGCGGGGCAGCGGCGACGGCACCTGCGACCGGGCAGGCGACGGCTCCGGCGCAGCCGGACATCAAGGTTCATGCCGACAGCACCGGTGCGCTGATCCCCGAAAAGCAGCGACCGCCGCAGGACGTGACCGATAACGGCGCGGTGGCGTCGGGCGGGTTTGCGCCGCAGGTGGCACCGACCAGCGCCACGGCGCCCGCGGCGGGCGGTGCCAGCGGCGGCACGGTCGACTATGCCGGCTGGGAGCGCATGGCGCAGCGGGCCGAGAACGCCACCCAGGACAGCAGCGTCAGCGCTACCGAGCTGGACCGGCTGCGCGGGCAACTGGTGGATTGGCGCGAGGCGCTTTTGGGGGCGCAGAACGCCAATGCCGCCAGGATCGCGACGCTGCGCGAACAGATCGGCGCGTTGGGGCCGGCCCCGGCCGACGGTGCGACCGAGGCGGACGAGATTGCCAAGCGGCGGTCAGCCCTGTCGGACCAATTGGTACGGCTTCAAGCGCCCGGCATCGCGGCGGATGAGGCTTACCGGCGCGCGGACGGCTTGATCGGCGAGATTGACCGGGTATTGCGCGAGCGGCAGGCGGATGAGTTGTTGAAGCTGTGGCCAAGCCCGCTGAACCCCGCCAACTGGTCGGAGGCGTTGGGGGCGCTGACGCTGACAGCGCAGACGCTGTCGGGCGAGACGAGCGCGCGCTGGCAGGACGCAGGGTCGCGCAAGGCGCTGGCGGACAGTGCGCCGCTGATCGTGCCCTTGCTGCTGTTCGCCTTCGCGGTGCTGTGGGGTGGCTTGCGCTGGAGTGACCGGCTGCTCGCGATGTTGCAGGGACCGGCCAGTGCCAGAGGGCGGCGCATCTGGGGGTTCGTCGCGTCACTGGCGCTGATCATCGTGCCGACGCTGGGCTTTCTGGCGCTGGCCAAGGCGCTGTCCTTAAGCCGGATGCTGGGCGTGGTGGGCAGCGGCATCGCGGAAAACCTTGGCCAGATCGGACTGATCCTGTTTGCCGCCGTCTGGCTGGGATCGCGGGCGTTTCCGGGCGGCGAGGGCTTGGGCGGCATTCTGACCCTGACGGCGGAGCGGCGGGCGACAGGGCGGTTTCTGACCTCTGCCTTCGGGGTGCTGCTGGCGGTCGCACGGCTGCGGCGGGTGGCGATGGAGCAGTTGAACATCACCGATGCGGCGGCGTCGGTGTTGAACCTGC
>JANXPK010000645.1 GCA_025357355.1 Rhodobacterales bacterium | reverse complement strand
TCGCGGCAAGGGCGATCACCGACGATTGCACCAGTTCGCCCGACACCTTTGGTCCTACCGTCTCGGACGACACCACCTTCAACGCGGGGTCCATCTTGACCAGGGCCGCCTCGACCCCGGCCAGCATGTCCGAGGTTACCTCTTGCTGCTTTTCAGCGGCTGAAATCCTGATCGCGGCCACATGCTGATCGGCGCGGAACGAGGGGTCGAACACCTCGTTGATCGCCACATCGCCCAGCTTCAGCCCCTCAAGCGTCTTGCGATAGAGCCCGGTGTCGATCACCGTCGTGCTTTCGGTGCGGATCGTGGTGCCGCCTTTGAAGTCGATGCCATAGTTCAGCCCCAGCCCCCCCCACAACGCAAATGCCAGCAGCATCAGCGCCATCGAGCCGCCAAAGGTGAGCCACTGGTGCTTGAAGAAGTTGATATGGGTCTTTTCCGGAGCGAGCCGCAAACGCCATGCCATGGTGCTCTCCTATACCAGCAACGACTTGGGCTTGCGCCAGTTGAACCAGGCCTGAATGATCAGCCGGGTGACAAAGATCGCCGAGAACACCGAGGTGATGATCCCGATCCCCAGCGCCACCGCAAAGCCGCGCACCGGGCCTGCACCGAAGAAGTACAGGACAGCTGCGGTGATCAGCGTGGTGAAGTTGGCGTCGATGATGGCGCTGAGCGCCCGTTCGTACCCCACTTCGATCGCACGTCCTGGCGTATGCGCGGTGCGGATTTCCTCACGGATGCGCTCATACACCAGCACGTTGGCGTCCACCGCCATGCCGATGGTCAGCACGATCCCCGCGATGCCGGGCAGAGTCAGCGTGCCGCCGATCATCGACAGGATGCCAAAGATCAGCCCCATGTTCAGCACCAGCGCAACCACGGCAAAGGTACCGAACAATCCGTAGCAGGCGATCATGAACACGCCGACGGCGACCATCCCGACCATGGCGGCAACCTTGCCTGCATCAATCGAATCCTGCCCCAGTTCCGGGCCAACGGTTCGCTCTTCCAGAAACGTCATCTCCGCCGGCAAGGCGCCCGCGCGCAACAGGACCGCCAGATTGGTGCTTTCCTCGATGCTGAAATTGCCGGTGATGATGCCCGACCCGCCGGTGATCGCCGACTGGATCGTCGGGGCCGAGATGATCTTGTTGTCCAGAACGATGGCAAACGGCTCGCCGATATGCCCGCCGGTATAGTCACCGAACTTGCGCGCGCCGGAAACGTCGAGCTTGAAGCTGACGGCGGGGCGGTTGTTCTGGTCGAAAGAGGGCTGCGCGTCCGTCAGGTCATCGCCCGTCACGACCGGGGTTTCATCGACGATGATGAACTGGCCCGGGTGATCGGCCTCTGGCAGCAACAGGTTGTGCGGCCCCGGGCTTGCATTGGCATCCGAGGTCCGGCTGACCACCGGGTTGAAGGTCAGCTTGGCCGTGGTGCCGATGATCTTCTTCAGCTCTTCCGCCGAACCGATGCCCGGCACCTCGATCAGGATGCGGTCCGCGCCCTGACGCTGGATCGACGGCTCGCGCGTACCGGCCGCATCGACGCGGCGGCGAATGATCTCCAGCGATTGCTGCATGGTCCGGTTGTCGGTCGCAACCTTTTCGGCAGGCGACAGGCTGACCACGATGACCTGGCCGTCAAGCGCCACATTGATGTCCTTCTGGCCCACCCCGGTCAGCGACACCACATTGCTCGCCAGCCCTTGCAACTTGGCCACCGCCGCCTGCAACCCGTCGGGTTGCGAGATCGAGATGCGCAGCACGTCCGGCGGCGAGACCTCGCGCTTGACCGGTCCGACCGCATCGCGGATCTCTTTCAGCGCATCGCGCGCCTCGGGCCACAGGCTGTCCATACGCTGCTTGTAGACATCGCTCAGCTTGACCTCGGCCAAGAGATGCGCGCCGCCGCGCAGATCAAGGCCAAGATTGACCAGGTCGGATGGCAGGAACGACGGCCAAACAGCCGCCAATGTCGTCTGGTCCGGCGTGACCGGCTGACCCGCCTTGGCGGCCTTACCCATGGCCGCTACCGCGTCATTATGGGTTTCGACCCGTGAATAGAACAGATTGGGCGAGGCCATGATCACGCCAATCGCAACCAATCCCCAGATGAGCAGACGCTTCCAAAGCGGCGTGTAAAGGATCATGGATTTGCTCAGGCAGAGGCCGGTTCGGTCTTGGACAGGACCTGGGTGATGGTGGACCGCACGATCTTGACCTTGACGCCATCGGCGATCTCGACCTCGACGATGCCGTCATCGCCGACCTTGGTGACCTTGCCCACGATGCCGCCGCCGGTCAGCACCTGATCACCACGCCGCAGCGCCTCGATCGTCGACTTGAGATCGCGCATCTTCTTCTGCTGCGGGCGGATCAACAGCATGTACATGATGCCGAATATCACGATCAGCGGCAGGATATTTGCGATCATCGAGCCTGTTCCGGCCCCTCCGATGGATTGGGCATAGGCGGCGGTCACGAACATGCGGTCCTCATCAGTCAAAAGGCATCAAGGCCCGGTCAGCCGGGCTGATTTGTCGGCGGGCACCCTATAGATGGGGTCCGGGATGTGCAAGGCAAGGCTACGGCCGCCCACAAAGCTGTCACAACCCCTTCACCCAGGCCCGGCGATGTTGCATATGAGACTAGGCATTTCAGGAGGCCCCAATGCACGACATCTGCACCATCCGCGAAAACCCCGCTGCCTTCGACGCGGCGCTGTCTCGTCGTGAGTTGGAGCCGAAGTCGTCTGAGATTCTCAGGATCGACGAAGAACGCCGCCGTAACATTTTTGCCGCCGAAACCGCACAAATGATGCAGAACAACGCATCGCGCGAAGCAGGTGCCGCCAAGACGCGCGGCGACGACACTGAGTTCAGCCGTTTGCGGGCGCTCGTCGCTGAGTCAAAGGCTAGGATGCATGTATTGCAGCAAGAAGCGGCAGAAGAGGACGCGCAACTCCGCGCACTTCTGATGTCCATCCCCAATCTGCCGCTGGACGAGGTTCCATCTGGCCG
>JANXPK010000420.1 GCA_025357355.1 Rhodobacterales bacterium | reverse complement strand
CCAGCTCCAAGGGCTTTTCACCCGTGATTTCGACCTGCCCGACGGTACGGACCTCAACAGCCGTCGGGCCTATCTTGGCACCGGAAATTCGATGTTCAACCGCGCCTCCTGTTTCCAGCGTCCTGCACCCTTTGACCTGCGATTTGACGGCGGTGGCGAGGATGTCTGGTTTTTGCGCGAACTGGTTCAGGACCGCGGACTGAGCCTTTCATGGTGCGCCGGAGCCGGGGTCGAGGAGGTTGTGCCTGCCAGCCGCATGACCGCGGCCTATGTCCGGGCCCGCAAGTTTCGCAACGGCCAGCTGCGCTGCATCGTCGAGGCTGGTGGTGGCAACTGGCTTGCTGTCGCCTTCTGGATGGCAGCGGGCTTGACCCAAGCCGCAGGCTTTGGCCTGGCCGCCGGCCTCGCGCTGCTTCTGCGTCCGGTCCTGCAACCCGGTCGCAGCACCGATTTTGCGATCCGGGCTGCGGCGGGCATGGGCAAGGTTCTTTGGTGGCAGAAGGGCTGATGAGATGTCGAACAAGATTGCCTATCTGACCGGCCATTACCCGATGATCTCGCACACCTTCATCCTGCGCGAGGTTCTGGCATTGCGTAGGCAAGGCTTTGAGGTGGTGACCTGTTCGGTGCGCAAGCCTGATCCCGCCCTTTTCGCGGGTCCTGATGAAATCGCCGCCGTCGGCTCGACCTTCTATCTGCTGGCGGCGGCGCGCAATCCCTGGCGCCTTCTGGTCGCCCATGGCCGGGCTTTGCGCCGCAATCCGGCAGGCTGGGGTCGGGCTTTGGCGCTGGCCTGGAAGACAAGGACGCCGGGTCTCAAGGCCCTGATGTGGCAATTCTTCTATTTCCTTGAGGCAGGCCTTCTGGCTGATCACTTGATCGGGGCAGGGGTCAGTCACCTGCACAACCACTTCTCGGATTCCAGTTGTTCGGTGGCCATGCTGACCAGCCGGATGTCGGGCATCCCCTTCAGCTTTACCATGCACGGCCCGATGATCTTCTTCGAGCCGCGCCGCTGGTGTCTGGACCAGAAGATCGCCCGCGCCCGATTTGTCGCAACCATCAGCCATTTCTGCCGCAGTCAGGCGATGATCTTTTCGGACCCCGCCCACTGGCACAAGCTGCACATCGTTCACTGCGGCGTGGCACCGGCACTTTATGGCAATGATCGACGCCCCTCCCCTGACGGTCACGTGGTCTTTGTCGGCCGTCTTGATCCGGTCAAGGGCGCACCCCTGCTGCTGGATGCTTTCGCCCAAGTGCGGACGACACGTCCTTCGGTGCGGCTCAGCATCGTGGGCGACGGCCCCGCTCGCGCCGCACTAGAGACGCAGGCCCGCAGGCTTGGCATCGAAAGCGCCACAAACTTCATGGGGTTTCAGCCGCAGGCGGCGGTCACCCGCCTTCTGGAAGAGGCCGACATGCTGGTCCTACCCAGCTTCGCCGAAGGTCTGCCTGTTGTCTTGATGGAGGCGCTCGCGGCCCGGGTTCCGGTCGTTGCGACGCAGATTGCCGGGGTTCCCGAATTGGTGCGCGACGGGATCTCTGGCTTTGTCGTCCCACCCGGCGATGTCGCGACACTGGCGACACGAATAGCCACTCTGCTCGACGACCCGGCGCTGCGACGGCGCATGGGTGACGCCGGCCGGGCTTCGGTTGTCGCGGAGTTCGACAGCGACGCCGAGGCGGCCTGGCTTGGTCAATTGCTCAGCGGGCAGGGGCATGGGTTGCGGCCTGAGGCCGACCTGACTTTGTCCTACGGGCCAGTTCCCGCCCAAAAGGCCAGCCAGTGACAGTGTCGCCGCCAGTTGGCACCAAACTCCTGTCCGCTGGTCCGCTCGCGGCGTGGACAATTCGCGCACAGTTCGTCATCAATTTGCCATCACTTTGCAGGATGCCACCCCGGCAGTATTCCATCCGACGGCGAGGGAAGTGGTGCGCGATGTGATGTCCTTCAGACCAAGGCCGGGGTGCGCCCCGTCGGTCATTTCGATCACGTCCCCCACGCGGGCCGGGCTTTTGGCCGAGATCGAGGCCGACTTGATCGCTGGACGCGGCTTCGCAATTGCGACGCTGAACCTTGATCACCTCGTCAAGCTCGGCCGACTTCCGCAATTCCGTGCGGCTTATGCCGGGCAGAGCCATGTTGTCGCCGACGGAAACCCCATCGTCTGGCTGCAGAAATTGGCGGGACGCCCGGTCGAACTGGTGCCGGGGTCGGAACTGGTCGGCCCCATCGCCGCCCTCGCCGCGCGTTTGGATGTGCCGGTCGGTTTGCTTGGCGCATCAGACGAAACGCTGGCACTGGCCACGGAACGGTTGAAAGCCGACTTTCCGGGCCTTTCCATCGTCGCCCGGATTTCGCCACCACAAGGATTTGACCCGGCCGGGAAGCACGGCGCAGACGCGCTCGACCAACTGGCGGCCACGGGAGCACGGCTCTGTTTTGTCGCCTTGGGCGCGCCAAAACAAGAGATGCTTGCAGCGCGGGGGCATCTCGCGTTGCCCCAGATCGGTTTTGTCTCAATCGGCGCCGGACTCGATTTTGTCGCTGGCAGCCAGGTCCGGGCGCCCAGGTGGGTCAGGCGGATCGCGATGGAATGGTTCTGGCGGATGATGCTGAGCCCGCGGCGCCTTGCCAAACGCTACTTCGATTGTGCGCTGATCCTGCCCGGTCTGGCGTGGAGCGCCTGGCGATCACGGAGCCAGACTTGATGCTATAGAGGGCGCCCGGGTTCAATCCGGCGGCTGAGCCTGCTGTCGCTCAACCGGGCCGGCCTTCTCAGACCCTCGCCACTGATTCGCCGGTTTATGGTTAACGCAGGTTCAGCGCCGAAAACTTCGCATCTTGTGTAGAGGCATTGTAGGCGGAATGTAGGGGATTTGTAGGTCGTTCATCTTTCGTTAATCGGGCGGATTAACGCGGCGTTCTCAAGGGCTTGGCGTCACCAGGCGACCGGAAAATTCTGCCGTGACATTGCTTCGCCACGGCAGCCTTTTGTGGCGCCAATCTTAGGTAACCGGGCGGAGCGACGCGAATGCACGCTTCAGATCACGATTGTCAGCCAACTCATGTCGCTCGCGTGCAGCCCAATCAGGGTGATCGAATCGGTCGCCGATGTCGTCAACACCAGATCGCCCGTCGCGTTTTCCGATGCCATCGCCATCAGGGCATCCCGCGAGGTTATGCCAAAACCCACAAGATCTAGTACGTCTCTGCTGCCAAAGTCCCTGACTTTGTCGTTGCCGTCACCAAGTGCAAAGTAGAAGTGGTCGACCCCAAAGCCGCTGGTCAGTGTGTCATCACCCTGCCCGCCAAAGATCGAATCGTTTCCTCCGCCACCCGAAATGTTATCCGCTCCAGCGTGACCATAGAGCGCATCGTTGCCGGTTGAGCCGTTCACAACATCGTTCTGTCCACCGCCGTAAAACACGTCATCGCCAGCAGTCAGCGTGATCGCATGCACCGAAGTTACCACCGACCCCAACTGCAGCGCCGCCCCCAACGCACTACCTTTGAGCGGGAAAAGATCTAGCTCGTCCGCCTGGTTTTCCTCCATGCTCCAATAGTTCTGTCCGACCAGATTGCCGGCGAAGTTGTGTTGCGAGGTGTTATCGGCCAAAACATAATCTGCCAGCGCAGAATTCGGGTCGAGCCCCAATTCCTGCCCCAAGGCCGAATGTGCATCTATCGCCCGAACGGTCACACCCGTCGTGGAAGAGCCGTCAACCTGGACGCGCGCCACGGCATTGGCATCGGTGTGTATGCCCAAAGACCCCACATGAGCAGGGCCTGGATCAAGAACCGTTGGCGTCAGGAAATCGTTTAGCCCCAGACTGTCGCCACTACCAAAAGTGAACAGCTCAATCCCTTGCAGGAAGTCGGAAATTCCGGTCCCGGTAAGGCGATAGCCGGTGCCTTCGGCTATAAGGGTGTAGTCCGTTGCATTGCCTGTCAGAAGCAAGATATCCTGACCTTCGCCCCCGACGATGGTGTCATGACCGTGGCTTGCGGTGATCGTGTCATTGCCGTCGCCCCCGACAAGGTTGTCATCGCCAAATGTTCCGCTCAGGGCAATGCCGGCAGAATTGCTGAGATGAAGCAGAGCCCTCAGGCTGTAGGACGCGCC
>JANXPK010000414.1 GCA_025357355.1 Rhodobacterales bacterium | reverse complement strand
ATGGAGGCGCTGATGGCGCCTTATGGCGGCTTTGACCACAATGCGCAGGCTTTGCGGATCGTCACCCGGCTGGAGCGGCATTACGCGGATTTCGACGGGCTGAACCTGACGTGGGAGACGCTGGAGGGCATCGCCAAGCATAACGGGCCGGTCACCGGGCCCAAGGCGGATGAGAAACACGGCGGTCCCTTGCCCTATGCGCTGGCCGAGGTGAATGCGGAATGGGATCTGGAGTTGGCCACCCATGCGAGTGCCGAGGCGCAGGTGGCGGCGATTGCGGATGATGTGGCCTATTCCCACCATGACCTGCATGACGGCCTGCGCTCGGGTCTGTTCACCGAGGCCGACTTGATGGATCTGCCGGTCACCGGCCCAGCCTTTGCAGAGGTCGACGCGCTCTATCCGGGGCTTGAAAAGATGCGGCGGCGGCATGAGGCGCTGCGCCGGGTCTTTGGCCGCATGGTCGGCGATGTGATCGCGGTGGCGCAGGGGCGGCTCGACGCGGCGCGGCCGGCCTCGGTTGACGAGATCCGGCATATGGGAATGACGGTGATCCGGTTTTCCAAGCCGCTGTATCAGGAGTTGAAGGCGATCCGGGGGTTCCTGTTCACCCGGATGTACCGCGCGCCGTCAGTGATGGCCGAGCGGGCACGGGTGTCGCAGGTGATCAACGGGCTGTTCCCCTTGTATCTGGCGCAGCCCGACCTTTTGCCTGCGGAATGGCAAGGCGATGTCGCGGGCGCGCAGGACGAGACGGCGCTGGCGCGGATCGTGTGCGATTATGTGGCCGGGATGACCGACCGATTTGCCCTGGCGGAGGGGGAACGGCTGCTGGGCGGCTGAGATGGTCCGAGGTTCGGACCGAGTAGTTTATTGATTAGATACAATGACTTAAGAAATAAAATTAACCAGATTTCAACCTTTGTCCGAAGCCATTCGCGCAGCCTTGACCCAGATTGCGGCCAGTACCAGCGACGCCAGCATGTTCCACGACGCCATCGAAACCCCGAACATCGACCAGGCGATCTTGTCGCACAGCACGACGTCGGTGGCTTGCAGCGTGGCAAGCAGGTCCTTGGCGCTGAGTTTGGACGTGAGGTCGATGATCCGGCCCGAGGTGCAGGTGTCGGGGCCAAGCCACCAGTGCTGTTCGACCCCGGTGTGATACAGGCCGTAGCCAGCGGTGGTCAGGGCGGCAAGCGCACCGGCCCACGGCAGCAGGCGGGCGATCAGGCCGGTCGGGATCAGCAGGGCCAGAACGCCGATAGCAATGGCGGCAGCGTGGGGATAGCGCTGCAACAGGCACAGATGGCAAGGGGCAAGGCCGCCAAGATACTGGAACCCGAAGGCTCCGGCCAGAAGGGCGGCAGAGCCTAGGGTGGCCAAGGCGATCAGTTGGGCGCGGGTCATCGGGGCCTCACAGGAATTTCAGGGCAAGCCACAGGCAAGCCGCGCCAGCAATCACGACGACTGCTACCAACGCAAGGCGGCGGGGGATCACGTCTGCGATAGCGGCGCCATAAGTCTTGAGCGCCCAACCCAGCACGAAAAACTTGGTGCCGCGCGCACGATGGCGGCAAGGATGAACAAGGGCAGACTGAAGCCTATGACGCCCGACAGGATCGTCACCACCTTCATCGGCGGCAGGTGGGCAAGGCCCGAAGTCACCAGCAGCACCAGAATGGTGCCGGTGCCCGTGGCGGCCTTCAGCCGGTCAAAGGCGGCCATGCCATTGTAGAACTCCAGGATCGGGCGGGCGATCAGGTCAAAGGCATAGTGGCCCAGCAGCCAGCCAAAGATGCCACCCAGGACAGAGGCGGTGGCGGCGATCAGGGCATAGCGCAGGGCGCGATCGGGCCGGGTCAGGCACATCGGCAGGAACAGGATCTCGGCTGGCAGCGGAAAGACCGAGCTTTCGACAAACGAGATCAGCGCCAGTGCCGCCTCGGCATAGCGCGACTGGGCCCATTGCCCGGTCCAGTCGATCAAGTTGGTCCGCATCTGGTCTTCCCCGGCCTTGCCGTCTTTGGCCATGGACCGGGCGCCGCGTCAAGCCCGGCCCGATCTGGCCCAACCCGACAAAGCGCTTCCGGGCCGTGGCAGACCTGACCACGGGAGGGCGGTAACGATGGAAGGGTTTGGTCATGGAATGGCGCGTCAGGCGTGGGGTCAGTCTGGGCGTCCGGGCGGCCGGCAGGTCCTTTGGCGTCGATCTGACACCCTTGTTGACTGGCGGTGGCAGCAGCCCTGCGCAAGGCGGCGGCCCCTTGACCGGCGCCGACAAGGCAGCAGGCGAATTCGTGGCTGTCACGTCGGGCGATACCGAGGATATCCGGGCTTCGGTGTTCAAAAGCCAGCTTGCCGCCTGCGATACCTTCAGCGTCAGGACGCCGCAAGGTGCAGGAGTTGACGCGCCGCGCGACTGCGGCTAGGTAGCGCCCAGTGGCCCGAGTGGTGGAATGGTAGACGCAGAGGACTCAAAATCCTCCGCCGCGAGGCATGTCGGTTCGAGTCCGACCTCGGGCACCACATTCAGCAGCGATGATGCGGGGTGATTCGGCGTGGCATCAACTGGGCGGGCGCGGTTCACGCTTCGTTCGAATTGGTCCAAATCATGTCGAACTTACGGCAAATCGGCGGAGTGATTCGGCCTTAGTTAACCGTAACAATGTGTTAACGGGCAAAGATTGGGCACATTTCCCCGAATTGAAGCGGATCGCGCAACAAAGTTCCAAAGATCGCGTCAAAAATACGGCAGCTTTCGGGCCACAAGGTTAAGCGGGTGGTTGTTTCCACCGGCGCCACAATCGTTCGGGAAAACGTCGGCCATTTATCGCCGCTCCCCGCATTTTTCAGGAGATTTCCCGAAAGCGTGCCGACCGATTGTTCACCAATTGGAAACCATAATCACTCTTGGGATCGGTAACCGCGCTAGCCACCGTGACCCGGCAGCGCAAATGCGGCGGTCTTGACACCTTTCGGACAATTTTCCCCTTCCCGTAAGGGCCGTCGCCCGATATTTAAAATGTGTCCTACTGGGAAGGA
>JANXPK010000369.1 GCA_025357355.1 Rhodobacterales bacterium | reverse complement strand
CGGCGGGCGAACCTCGCTTCGGAAATTTCGCGAGGAAGACGATCGACGCCCAGTTTTTGGAGAAATTCAATCAATTTCGCATCCCGTTCGTCTTCCAACTCATCCTTTGTCAGCTTTGAGTCATTACCGCTCAATTTCCTTCACCCCCAGATCAACTATCCATCTTCAACGCCGAAATGAACGCCTCCTGCGGAATCTCCACCTTGCCGAACTGACGCATGCGCTTTTTGCCCTCTTTCTGCTTGTCCAAGAGCTTCCGTTTGCGCGAGGCGTCGCCGCCGTAGCATTTGGCGGTCACGTCCTTGCGCATGGCGCTGAGGGTCTCGCGGGCGATGACGCGGGAGCCGATGGCGGCCTGGATCGGGATCTTGAACATGTGGCGGGGGATGAGTTCCTTCAGCTTTTCGACCATGGCGCGACCGCGCGCCTCGGCACGGTCGCGGTGGACCATCATGGAGAGGGCGTCGACGGGTTCCTCGTTCACGAGAATCGACATCTTGACCAGAAAATCCTCGCGGTAGTCGGCGAGCTGGTAGTCGAAGCTGGCATAGCCCTGGGAGACCGATTTCAGGCGGTCGTAAAAGTCGAACACCACCTCGGCGAGGGGGAGGTCGTAGACGACCATGGCGCGGTTGCCGGCGTAGGAGAGGTCAAGCTGGAGGCCGCGGCGGTCCTGGCAGAGTTTCAGGATGTCGCCAAGATAGGCGTCGGGGACAAGGATGGTGGCCTTGATGCGGGGTTCCTCGATATGGTCGACGAAGGTCAGGTCGGGCATGTCGGCGGGGTTGTGCAGGTCGCGGACCTCGCCATCCTTCATGTAGAGCTTGAAGACGACGGAGGGGGCGGTGGTGATCAGTTCGAGGTTGTATTCGCGCTCAAGCCGGTCGCGGATGACTTCGAGGTGGAGGAGGCCGAGAAAGCCGCAGCGAAAGCCGAAGCCGAGGGCGGCGGAGGTTTCCATTTCGGTGGAGAAGGAGGCGTCGTTGAGCGACAGCTTCTCGATAGCGTCGCGGAGGTCTTCGAACTGCGCGGCGTCGACGGGGAAAAGGCCGCAGAATACGACGGGCTGGGCGGGCTTGAAGCCGGGCAAGGGGGTGGCGCAGGGGCGGCGTTCGTGGGTGACGGTGTCGCCGACGCGGGTGTTGCGGACCTGCTTGATCTGGGCGGTGAAGATGCCGATCTCGCCGGGGCCAAGCTCGTCGATGTCGACCATCTGGGGTTTGAGGACGGCAAGCTTTTCGATGCCGTAGGCGGCGTTGGTCTGCATCATGCGGATGCGGTCGCCCTTCTTCATCACGCCGTCCATGATGCGGACCATGACGACCACACCGAGGTAAGCGTCATACCAGCTGTCGACCAGCATCGCCTTGAGGGGCGCATCGCGGTCGCCCTTGGGCGCGGGCAGGCGGTGGATGATCGCCTCCAGCACGTCGGGGATGCCGAGGCCGGATTTGGCGGAGATCAGGATGGCGTGCGAGGCGTCAAGGCCGATCACATCCTCGATCTGCTGGCGGATGCGTTCGGGCTCGGCGGCGGGCAGGTCGATCTTGTTGAGAACCGGCACGATTTCGTGACCGGCATCAAGGGCCTGATAGACGTTGGCCAGGGTCTGCGCCTCGACCCCCTGGGAGGCATCGACCACCAGCAGCGAGCCTTCGACGGCGCGCATGGAGCGGCTGACTTCGTAGCCGAAGTCGACATGGCCGGGGGTGTCGATCAGGTTGAGGATGTAGGTCTGGCCGTCCTGCGCCTTGTATTCGATGCGGACGGTGTTGGCCTTGATGGTGATGCCACGCTCACGCTCGATATCCATGCTGTCCAGAAGCTGGGCCTTCATGTCGCGGTCCTTGACGGTGCCGGTCGACTGGATCAGCCGGTCGGCAAGGGTGGATTTGCCGTGGTCGATATGGGCCACGATCGAGAAGTTGCGGATGAGGGAAAGCTGGGTCATGCGCCGCGTATAACGTGAAGCCGGGGAAGCGTGAAGGGGGCTTGCAAGCTGCATGGGCCACAGGCCGCAAGCGGCAAAGCCCAAAGATTGGGGCGCAGAATCCCTTGATTTTCGGGTGGAATCATTTCCGCAGCATTCGATCAAAGCCGTCCCAGAGCACGATGAATGTAGATGGAAACATCTCTTAGCCGTGTGATCTGCGAGGCCACCGCCGCCACCCGTGGCAGAGGACCGTCTGATGCAGGCTCCGGGGGAGCCTGCATCGGTCCGATTGCCGCGGCGCGGCAGCCCAAGGCAAGG
>JANXPK010000299.1 GCA_025357355.1 Rhodobacterales bacterium | reverse complement strand
TCTCAAAGGCCGCAGCACAGCAATGTTTGACCGATGTCCGGCAAAGGATTACCAAAGTCCGATTGCGAATGCCGATGGGCCAAGACCGTCTGAAGTTCGGCCAAAGCCCGATTCCCGAAGAACTTGAACAAAAGGGTTTGCCATGACAACGTTCACGCTGGACTTTTCGACCGCGTATCGCGGGATCACCGACTTTGACACCCATCCGATCCTGATCCGCGACCCGTTTGGCTGGGCCGGCAAGGGCGAACCGGAGAAGGCGGTCACCCTGACCTACACCGACGGATCGGTCGTACACTTTCCGGCCGTGGACGGTACGAAAGGGGTTCCCAAATTCCTTGTCGATCATTCCCCGCACTCCAACCAGTTCGATCTGGTCAATCTGGCCAATGAAACCGTCCTGAGTTTCGATATCCCGGTAAAGGGCGCGCCGATCTGGGAGAATTACATTGATCCTGCCTATACCGGCGACGCGCAGATTGCCGTGTACGATGCGAAATATGACGCTTATTTCGCGGCACTGGACGTTTGGGTAGGCTATGTCATGACCCATGCCTTCACGGCCAGTGCGGCGACCTTCCGCGATGTGGGGGGCACGCTGGGGCAATTCACCTCCAGCGCGCCCATCTTGATAGATGAGTACATGACCGCACCCGACTTTTTCGCAGTCAACATCATTGGCAGCGCCTTCGCTGACATTTTCAGCGGCGGCGAGTTGAACGATGTTTTGGAAGGCGGTGCGGGGGCAGATGTCATTCAAGCCCAGGGCGGGGATGACGTTGTCGATGGCGGTGCCGGTGGCGACAATCTGGCCGGTCTGGCAGGGGCTGACACCATGTCGGGTGGGCCGGGCGCGGATCTGCTGCTGGGGGGCGACGGCAATGACCTGCTGTTTGGCGATGAAGGCAGCGATGCCCTCCACGGTGACGCCGGATCAGATGCGCTCAATGGCGGCGCAGGCAACGACGTCCTGCAGGGCGGAGTGGGCGAGGACACGCTGGGCGGCGGGAATGGGTCCGACCTGATTTATGGTGATGAGGGCAACGATCGTCTGACCGGCGGGTCCGAAAATGACACCGTGAACGGCGGTGCCGGCAATGACACGCTGACGGGCGACACCGGAGACGATGCATTGTCGGGCGGCGATGGCAATGACAGTCTGACGGGTGGCGATGGCGCGGATTTTCTGCGGGGCGGGGTCGGCAAGGATGTTCTGACCGGCGGGGCCGGCGCCGATTCCTTTCTGTTCAACGCGCTGGGGGCTGCGAATGTTGACCGGATCACCGACTTTGTCCATCTGACCGACAAGATCTGGCTGGCGAGCGCCACTTTTCCCGGGGTGCACGCCGCGGTCGATCCGCAGGAGTTCGTCCTGGGCACGGCGTCCCAGGACGGCGATGACCGCATCCTTTATGATCAGGCGAGTGGCAGGCTGTGGTATGACCCGGACGGCAATTTGAACGGCACCGCAAGTGCGGCGCCGATACTGTTTGCCATCGTGGCCAATCATGCGCTGCTGACGGCCGGCGACTTTTTCGTGGGGGGGTAAGCGTTCCATGCGCGGTGCCCCGCAGGGCTGCCCACAAGGCAAAACGCCCGCAGCTTTCGCCACGGGCGTTGCGGTTTCCCGGGGGAAAAGGATCAGCGGCGCAGACCCAGGCGGGTGATCAGCGTGTTGTAGCGCGCATCATCCTTGGACTTGAGGTAGTCCAGAAGCTTGCGGCGCTGGGCGACCATCATCAGAAGGCCACGACGCGAGTGGTTGTCTTTCTTGTGGTCCTTGAAATGCTCGGTCAGGGTCGCGATGCGCGATGACAGGATGGCCACCTGCACTTCGGGCGAACCGGTGTCATGTTCCTTGGTGGCGAATTCCTTGATCAGCTTGGTCTTTTCTTCGACAGTGATCGACATCGGGCTCTCCTTGCGGTTGGTGTGACGGCACAAGCCGGGATGTCGTCCAGCAAGGCCCTTGTGTCCGGCATGGATCCGGATGCGCGCCTATAAGCGATGCGCGGCCAAAAGGAAAGACGGCAAATTCGGCAGGGGCGCGTCAGGGCGGCTGGCAAGACTTCCTTAACCCTGCCGTTCGAAACTTGGCGCACGGCCAGGCATGCTGAGGGAATATTCACCAATCCACGCGCACAGTCGATGCACCATTACCCTTTGATGCCAATGAGTTGGCGTTAATGGTCATTAACGGTCTGACAGTCGCACTGGATGGAGGGTGGCAAGGTGTTTGGTCTTCTGGGTCTGTTGGGTGCGGTGTTTGCAGGCTTTGTCGTGGATGCGATGTCACCCTCGCACCATGACGATGCCCATGACGGTGCCCAGGACCATCCCGATGCCAACGACCACAATCATCCCCATCATCACGGCGCGCAAGCCGATGCCGGATCGCTGCTTGACGATCCGGGGGCCGCCAACGACCCGACGGCAGGATTGCCGGTGTCGCATGACGGGTCAACTCCGCCTGATCCGGCCGAGACACTGCACGGCGGCCACCATAATGACATCCTGACCGGCAACGGCGGCAACGACAGTGTCGCGGGCGGGGCGGGCAACGATCTGCTGGGCGGGCGCAGCGGCGACGACCTGATCGAGGGCGGTTACGGCGTCGACTGGATGCATGGCGGTGCAGGCGCCGATACGCTTGGCGGTGCCAAGGGCGGCGACAACCTGCTGGGTGAGGCCGGCAACGACAGTCTGGCGGGCGGGGTCGGCAACGACAGCCTCTACGGCGGCACTGGCCATGACGATCTGGTGGGCGGCCATGGGACCGATTCGCTGGTCGGCGGGTCACAGGCCGACAGTATGCAGGGCGGCAGCCATGCCGATGCCGTGCAGGGTGGCGCCGGCAATGACCATGAAAGCGGCGGCAAGGGTGCCGATACCGTCGACGGCAACGACGGCAACGACACGATCTGGGGCGACAATGCGGGCCATGCCGATGCACAGACCGATTTTCTGAACGGTGGTGCCGGCAACGATGTCATCCACGCGGACGCAGGCGACTACGCCAATGGCGGCACCGGAGCCGACCAGTTCGCGCTTAGCGAGATCAAGGCCGGTGATCCGCTGGTGCAGATCACCGATTTCAACCGGCACGAGGACAGTCTGGTGCTGCTTTACGACCCCCACCACCACGCCGATCCCGCGGTCAGCGTGCAATCGGACCATGGCTCGCTGGACGCGACGGTGCTGCTGGACGGGATACCCGTCGCCCATGTGCTGGGCGGTGCTGGCCTGCAGCCCGGCGATATCCAGTTGCGCGCGGCCTAGGTCCAGAGTTCGGGCTGGCGGTCATAGCCGACGTACAAGGGATGCCGCGGCTGGCCACCCTGGGTCAGGCCCAGATGGAACAACTCCCTGCCTGTGGCGCGCAACAGCCTGGCCACCGCAGCGCCACGCTCCAGATGCGCGCCATGGCTGCCCCAGGCGCAGACGATCTGCTGTGCCGAATTTGCTTGGTCAAGGATCGCCTGGTCATTCGCAGGGCCGACCGGATCAGCCTGCAGGCGCATCACCCGTGGGTCGGTGGCGCGATAGGCAAAGATGTTGGCAACCGCAAAGCCGCCAAACCCCAAGGCCCGCGCCCGCCGCTCGCAACGTTCTACCGTCGGATCGTTCTGCACTTCGGTGGCAGTTGACGGATTCAGCATCACGAACAGCACCTGCGACCCTGTCCCCCAGGTCCGGGTCAGCGCATAACGATAGCAGTTGTCGGGCGAATAGACGGCTTGAGAGGCCGCATCGCCTTTCTGGTGCTGGCGGATGATCATGGCAAACCCCGGCGCTGGCGGCACGGTCCGGTGCCTCCGGCGGAGATATTCAAGGACCGATGAATTGGCAAGCGGATTGGCCTTTGCCAAATACTCTCGCCGAAGGCCCTCGCGGCAAGCGCGGCGCAGCGAAGCAGCCGCCGCGACAGCCCGTTTCAAAGGGGTTCGATGCCCCTTTGAAACGGCCCCTTTTCAGGAAAAGACCCGTGTCGGATGCAATTCGCCACCGCGACAGATGCCGACGGCTACGGCCCGGCCCTGATGCGACGCCCAAGCCGGGCTGCCGTAGTCCAGCGCCGGTCCTGTCACTTGCCCTGGATTGCCATGCTGCAGCCGCACCGCGCCTTCTACCGTGGCTGCCAGTTCCGGCAGACCGGTCAGGCCGATTTCGAGGGGTTTCAGCCAGGCGTCCAGCTCAGGGCTCCCCGCCAACCGCTCGACCTCGTCCAGCGAAATCCCCTCTGCCGCCGTGAACGGTCCTGACCACGCGCGCCGCAGCCAGGCGACATGGCCCAGCGAGCCCAGCACCTGACCCAGATCGCGGGCGATGGCGCGGACATAACCGCCCTTGCCGCAGACCATCTCCAACTCCACATGGTCGGCATCGGGCCGTTCGATCATCACCAGCCGCTCGACCCACAAGGAACGCGCCGCCAGATCCATCGCTTCGCCGTCACGCGCCAGATCATAGGCCCGCGCGCCGTCCACCTTGACGGCCGAAAACTGCGGCGGAACCTGTTCGATCTGGCCGCG
>JANXPK010000277.1 GCA_025357355.1 Rhodobacterales bacterium | reverse complement strand
GTGGTGGCCAGACCATAAAACGTGCCGAGCAAGCCCAGAAAGATCAACAGGCTGGTCAGATAGCGCGTGATATCGCGGGCTTCGTCGATGCGCGTCGCGACCGATTCAAGGATGGAATGCGCCGAGGACGACGAGATGTTCATCTTGGATCCGCGCGAGCGCAGCAGCGAGGCCAGCGGCGCCAGCAGACGCGGCGGCCGCGCTTCTTCGGTGCCCGGCACTTCGCGGACGAAATTTTCGATCCAGTTGACCGACTGCATCAAGATCAGCACTTGCCAGAAACAGGTCAGCACCCCCAGCGCGAACACCCCCGCGATGAACAGGTTAAGCCAGGGATTGGTCCGCATGATCTGCTGGACCTGCGCCTGAATAAGCCAGGTTCCCATCCCGACCAGCACGCAAACGATCAGCATCGTCACGATCTGACGGATGGGCTGGCTGAACGAATAGGTCGGCGCGGCTTCGGTCTTTTTCATGGGGACCTTATGTCCGATTGGCTGCCCGGAGGCAACAATAGCAGGCCAAGGCGGCCTGCCAAGCGAAAGGGTGTGGCATTGCCATCAGCCCGGCAATTCCGCAACGCGCGCCACCAGCCAATCCAGATCGGCATCCCCAATACCCAATTCGCGCAAATGCGTTGCAGTCGAAAACAAATAGTCCCGGTTGCTGCCGCGGCCACCCTTCGCCCGCGCAATGATCAGGGCCTGATCTTCCAGCGGCAACCCGCCACAGTATTGAGCGTGTCGGGGGTCAATGACATAGGCCAGCGCCGTTTCGATCTTGCCGCTCTGCAAGGTCACTGGCAGCCATTCTTCTAGATAGGCCGCAGAAATCAACTCACGTTCGCGTAGGTTGCGCAAGGTCAGATCCTCGGCGCCCGGTTTCACTGTGAAGGCAACCCCGTCACATACCCCTTGCGGCGCCTGATCAAGGGCCAGCACCAGCCCCATCGCCTCCGGCGAGCCGCGGTGGTGGATCGACCGCATGCAAAAGCTGCGATGCCAGCCTGCCAGGCGGGCGACCTGCCGGTCTATCACAGGAAACCCGGGGTCCCAGATCAGCGATCCGTAGCCAAATACCAACATCGCCCCGATCCAACGCTGGCCCTTGCTGCCCGCCCTATGTAGACAGCATCGTCGTGGCGATGAAAAGGGGTCGGCATGCGGGCAATTCTGTGGATCGTTCTGGCTTTGGGTGTGCTGTGGGGTGGTTATTGGTTCGTCGGCTCCACTGCCGTCGAACGCAGTGTCAGGCAATGGTTTGACGCGCAATCCGCCCAAGGCATGACCGCCACCCAAGAAGGCATCGCCGTTGCGGGCTTTCCCAACCGGTTTGATCTGACCGTCACCAAACCCCACCTTGCCGATCCCCTGACCGGCTGGGGTTGGCAGGCCCCCTTTGCCCAGGTGTTTTCAATGACCTGGAAGCCCTGGCACCTGATTGCCGCCTTGCCCCAGGATCAGGAAATCGACGCCCCCGATCAGAAGGTTTCGCTGCATTCCAGCCGGTTGATCGCATCGGTCCGCTTCGCCCCTTCCACCGATCTTGCTCTTGAAGAAGCGGTGATCGAAGGCCACGACGTTCTGGCCAAGTCCGACCACGGCTGGCAACTGGCAGCATCGTCCCTGGTGTTCGCCCTCGAACGTGATGCGACGCGGGCGAACGCCCAACGTCTCGGCCTTGATGTGGCCAACCTGACCCCGGACCTGAAACTGGCCCAATCCGTCCCCGAGCTTGGTCCGACCATCAGCGTCATACATCTTGACGCAACACTGCTTCTCACTGCGCCCCTTGATCGCCATGTGGCCGAAACGCCGCTTGCCCTGAACACGCTTCTGGTCACCGATTTCCACCTGAATTGGGGCGACCTGAAGATCTCCGCGTCAGGTCAGGTTGACCGCGCTCCAGACGGTTTTGCGTCCGGCAAGATCGACTTCCGCATCGAGAACTGGCGCACCATCCCCGCCTTGATTGTGGCGCTTGGGCTCGTAGAGCCGGGAATGGGCGACACTCTCACGCGCGGCATCGCCGAACTTGCCAAATCCGGTTCCGACCCCAACGTGCTGAACCTGCCCCTGAACTTCGCAGAAGGGCGGATGAACCTTGGCCCCATCCCCCTTGGCCCGGCACCGATGCTGAACTGATTGGGCTCAGACAGCTCAACACCGCATTTGAACGCTTTGCAAGAACCTTTAAATTTGGTTAACAAAATTTCTTATCTATATGATATATAACGCTAAACTATCCGGTCCGAGGTTCGGACCTGAACGCCCCGTCGCAGGCCGAGGCGTTAACGGCAATAAGGACTGCCCCGATAGGTTGCCACATCCAGATGAATATGGCTCTCGTGGTAGCCGTCCGATCCGGGGCCCAGTGTGGTGTGAAAAGTCCCGCAAGCCGCCTTCTGGGCGGTCCTGATCTGGCTGCCATAGTTCGCGGCCACCATCATCACCCGACCCGTTTTCAACTCAAACCCCGAAATATCGATGGCATTGCCCGCGCCATGCTCGCTGATCTGGGCGCCGCGAACATTATTGCGCGGGCGGCAGGAATAGCTGTCGGCGATCACAAGCCCGGTGACCAGATTGCCAAAGGCCGGTTGCAGCCCGGCGTTGATCCAGCTTGCCATCGCACTCGCTTCGTCACAGTTGATGATCGCGGCAAGGATCAGCCTGACGCCGTCAATGACCGAAACCTGAACCGGTGCTGCGACATTGCACCCTGCGATACGCGATGCAATGGGCTTGAGGGCGAGACCCTTGATGTTGGGATTCTGGCAGACCGACCCTTTCAGTGACACTGTCGGTTTGCTGGCCATCGCCACGGGGGCCGCGACCAAAACCGGATTTGCCGGAACGGCAATCCCTTGCAAACCTGGTGGTCCCGGCGGCGGCAAGATCGCCGAGGATGCTGTGGTGACCAGATCAGCAGGTGTGTTCAAGCCTTGTGGCCTCGGTAGCGGCAGGATCGTCGGGGCCGCGCTTGCGACCAGATCGGCAGGCCGTGGCATGGGCAAAAGGGACCGGCCCGGCGTGTCGGCAAATGCTACGCCGACAGTCAGTGGCAAAATCGCCAGAGGCCACACCCCACGTCGCATGATCAGGACCCTGTCGACTTGGTCGAAGCTACCCGACCGAAATCGGGCGCCGACGTGTCTTGCCCGGCCTCGATAATCCCCCGCCGGATCGCCCTTGTCCGGGTAAAGTAGGCGTGCAGCAGATCGCCGTCGCCCATTCGGATCGCCCGCTGCAGCACGAACAACTCTTCGGTAAAGCGGCCCAGCACATCCAGCACCGCGTCTTTGTTGGTCAGAAACACATCGCGCCACATTGTCGGGTCCGAAGCGGCGATACGGGTGAAATCGCGAAATCCGGTGGCGGAATATTGGATGACCTCGGAATTGGACACCTGCGCCAAGTGATCCGCCACCCCGACCATGGTATAGGCAATCAGATGCGGGGTATGGCTGACGACCGCCAGCACCAGGTCGTGGTGGTCTGCGTCCATCGTATCGACCCGCGCGCCTATTGCGGTCAACAGCCCGCGCAACCGCTCCAATCTTGCAGGGTCTGTGCCGGGCAACGGCGTCAGCAACCACCAGCGGTTCTGAAACAGCGTCGCGAAACCCGACCTTGGCCCCGAATACTCGGTGCCCGCCATCGGATGGCCCGGTATGAAGGTGACATGGGCCGGAAGAAGAGGGGCAACAGCGGCGATCACCGCGCGTTTGACCGAGCCGACATCCGTGACCGTTGCACCCTTGGCTATGCGGGGGCCGATCTCCCCGGCAATTTCAGCCATCGCTCCGACAGGCACTGCCAGTACGACCAGATCGGCACCTTGCACTGCCTCAGCCGCCGTCGTGCAGACTCTGTCGCATAGACCGATTTCCAGCGCGATGTCACGGGTTTCCGCCGATTTGGCATGGCCGACAATCTCACCTGCCAACCCCTGCGCCCGCATGGCATGCGCCATGGACGAGGCAATGAGCCCAAGCCCGATCAAAGCGACGCGTTTGTAAAGGACAGTCATCGCACGCCTTTGAACTGAGCGATGGCATGGGCGACGCGGCGACAGGAGGATTCGTCGCCAATCGTGATGCGCAGACACTGCGGCAGTTTGTAGCTGGCCACCCGGCGCACGATCAGCCCCTGCTTTTGCAAGAACAAATCGCAGGCCTCCGCTTCTTCCTGTGACGCAAAGCGCGCCAAGATGAAGTTGGTCATCGAGGTGTCCGATGGGATGCCGAGCTCTGCCAAGGCCAAGGCCAGCCAGTGGCGCATCCGCGAGTTTTCGACCCTACAGCGGGCAACGTGATCTTGGTCGCGAACTGCGGCCTCGGCCGTTTCCAACTGGGTGTTGGACAAGTTGAACGGGCCGCGAATACGGTTCAGCACATCGATGATTTCTTTCGGACCGTAGCCCCAGCCGATCCGCAGGCCGCCCAGCCCGTAAATCTTGGAAAAAGTCCGCGTCATCACCACGTTGGCGCGCTTTTCGACAAGGGCAAGACCGCCGTCGAAGCCATCGACAAATTCGGCATAGGCACCATCCAGCACCAGAATGGCCTGTTGCGGTAGACCATCGGCCAGGCGGGCGACCTCTGCCGCCGAAATCATCGTGCCGGTCGGGTTACTTGGGTTGGCGATATATACGAGCTTTGTGCGCCGATTGCAGGCGGCCAAGATGGCATCAACATCAATGGTGCGCTCGCGTTCGGCGACCACTACAGGGGTGGCTCCAACCGACATCACGTATATCGGGTACATCAGAAAGCCGTGCTCTGTGAACACCACCTCATCCCTCTGCCCGGCATAAGCTTGGCAAAGAAGAGTCAGAATCTCACCGGACCCTGCGCCGCAAATTATGCGACTCGCGTCCAAACCATGCGTTTCGGCAATCGCCCGATGCAGAGCGTCGTGATCAGTGCTTGGGTAGCGATGTAAATTGTGTACCGAGCGAAGAAACGCCTCTTTCGCCTTGGGAGACGGGCCAAACGGGTTTTCGTTCGAGGACAACTTAACTACATTCGCAACGCCTGCTACGGCAGCTTTGCCGCTTTCGTAAAGTGCGATTTCCAGGATGCCGGGTTGTGGTTTGATCGCGTCGTTCATCGGTTTTCCCAATCCATCCAACGGGTTTTAGCAATGCGGCTCTGCCAATACCAGCCACAATTTGGGAAGCAAAAAGGCCCGCGCATGGCGGGCCCCAAGCCGAAAGCCCAGATAGATCAGTTCTTTGCGTAGTATTCGACGACCAGGTTTGGTTCCATCTGCACCGGATAGGGCACATCGCCCAAGCCAGGGGTGCGGACGAATTTCACGGTCAACTTCGAATGGTCGACCTCGATATAGTCAGGAACGTCGCGCTCGGCCAGTTGTGTCGCTTCCAGGATTGAGGCCATCTGCTTGGACTTCTGGCGCACTTCGATCAGGTCGCCTTCCTTGACGCGATAAGAGGCGATGTTGACGCGGGCGCCGTTGACTTGGACGTGGCCGTGGTTGACGAATTGGCGGGCGGCAAAGACGGTTGGCACCAGTTTGGCGCGGTAGACCACAGCATCTAGACGGCGTTCCAGCAAACCTACCAGAGCTTCGCCGGTGTCACCGCGTTGGCGTTCGGCGTGCCGCCACTGTTGC
>JANXPK010000244.1 GCA_025357355.1 Rhodobacterales bacterium | reverse complement strand
GGTCAGCGTTTGGGCAAGGCGGGCAGAGCGTTGGGCGATCCCAAGGCGGGTCAGGAACGCGGCCTGGGTGGTGAAGGCATGGGCGGTGGGGGCCGCGGCGGCAAGGGCGGCGAAATCGACATGGGCGGTCAGATCGGCCTGACCGGGTTCGGCGAAGGGGTCGGTGTAAGCGTTGGATTTCAGTGCCTGAAACGTGTCGCCCTGGGTGCCCCAGTTGCCATAATCCACGATCAGCGCCGCACCGCCGTAGGTGGCAATACGGCATCCGATTTCAGCCATGATGGCAGGGGCTGCCTGGCATAATTCCACGATGGTGCCTTGGGCGGCATTGCCGAGATAGGGCGAAAGGGCTGCGGGTGAGGTGACTGGCGACAGGACAAAGCCGAGGCCGGCGGCGGTCAGCCCGACCATGCGCTCGCGCCAGCCGGTGCCGTCGCGCTGGAATTGGCGAATCGGCAAGGCGTCGAAGAATTCATTGGCGATGAGAAAGAGCGGGCCTTGCGGCAGGGCCTGGATGTGGGCGAACCATTGAGGGTGGTGATGGGGCAGCGCCGCAGCCTGGCGCGCGCGCAGACGCGGCGAGGCTTCGACCAGGCACAGGTGCTGGGCGGCGTGAAAACCCGGCACAGTGCAGGTGGCGCGCAGGGCGTCGGCCATCAGGGTGCCGCGGCCGGGGCCGAGTTCGGCCAGAATGAAGGGGTTTGGCGCGCCCTGATCAAGCCAGCTTTGTGCGAGGGACAGGCCCAAAAGTTCGCCGAACATCTGGCTGATCTCTGGCGCGGTGGTGAAGTCACCGGCGGCGCCAAAGGGGTCGCGGGTGGTGTAATAGCCAAGTTGCGGGTGCAAAAGGCAGTCGGCCATGTAGTCGGCCAGCGTGATCGGCCCGGTAGCACGGATGCGGGCGATGATCTGTTCGCCGAGCCGCGTCATGCCCGGGCGCGCGCCAGCAAGTAAAGGCCGACGGCCAGCATCGGCAAGGACAGCGCCTGGCCCTGGGTCAGGCCCCAGCCGTCGATCTGCCAGGCGAGGCCCAGCGGGTTGCCCGGTGTCACGAACTGTGCGTCGGGTTGGCGGACGAATTCGACGAGAAACCGCGCCGCGCCATAGCCTGCGATGAAAAGGCCCATGGTGCGGCCCGGTCGTGCCAGCCAGCCTGCGCGCCAGACCGCCCACAGGACCAGCGCGCCCAGCACCACGCCCTCCAGCAGCGCCTCGTAAATCTGGCTGGGGTGACGGGCGCAAACCTCGCCTGCGCAGAGTGCGGCCTCGCCCGGAAAAGCCACGCCCCACGGCAAGTCGGTCGGTCGGCCCCACAGCTCGGCGTTGATGAAATTGGCGATGCGGCCGAAGAACAGGCCGATCGGGGCCACCATCGCCATCAGGTCGCCGGTGGACAGCATCGAAATTCGTGCGGTGCGGCAAAAGATCACGCCCGCGATGACAACGCCCAGAAAGCCGCCGTGAAACGACATGCCGCCTTGCCAGACTTGCAGGATTTGCCAGGGATTGGCGAGGTAAAGCGCGGGTTGGTAAAAGAGGACATAGCCGAGGCGGCCGCCGAGGATGACGCCTGCAATGACCCAGGTGAGCAAGTGTTCAAGCTGAAGTTCGGTCATCACCGGGGCTGCGGGCCAGAGGCGCGGGGTGCGCAATGCGTGGCGGATCAGGTACCAGCCTGCCAGAAGGCCGGTGATATAGGCCAGGGCGTACCAGCGCAGCGCGAAGTGAAACGCGCCGATGTCCAGCGCGAAAATCTCGGGCGAAATACGGGGAAACGGGATGGACATCTGGACCTCGTGACACTGCGCGGGTTTAGGACCCGGCAGGGTGCGAAGTCAACCAGAGGCGCCTCACTTGTGCCCCGGCGGCGCGCGTCCCATATAGAGCGCAACGGATGGAGGGTGAGATGCAACAGGGCAACAAGTTCTTCGACGACATGTCGAAACTGATGACCAACGCCTTGGGCGTGGCCCAGGGTGCCAAGACCGAGGCCGAGACGGCGCTGAAGGGCCTCATCGACCGCTGGATGGCCGAACGCAATTTCGTTACCCGCGACGAGTTTGACGCGGTGCGGGCGATGGCGCAGAAGGCCCGCGAAGAGAACGACGCGCTGATGGTGCGGATTGCGGCGCTGGAAGCCAAGGGCTGAAGCAGCGGCAAATGCGGCCAAATCGGGCAAAAATGCCGCAATGTTATCGCGGTGCGCCCGCAGTCGGGCCAAATCCTTGCCGCAAAGTTTAGCCAAATTGTCGTTAACGCCGCGAGCGGTGACAGGACAATGGGGCAGAGATCATGAAGAAAGAACGTCGTTGGCTGAAATCGGCGATTGCTGCGTCGGCTGAAGGGCCGGTCAGTTTGCCGTGGCAGCGCCAGTCGCGCCGCCGTCCGGCCGCGATGAAACCGGTCGCCGTTGCGCAGAAGTTGGCGTCCATCGCGGCACGGTGATCGGGGTTTTCGTTCAATCAATCTGATCGGATATGTAAATCAGGGACAGGGTCGGCTCATGCTGGCCCTTGCCATTTTCGCCGGGCTGATTCGCGCGAACCGACCAAGCTTGTCGCAGATGGACCGACAATCACCTGCCAAGGTCACCGTCATTGCCCGAATGGGGGTAAATTGGCTGGATGCTTTGACAAGCCGTTCCAGCCCGGTCACCCTGATGCCACGATGTCCTGCTGGCGATGGGCGGTGCAGGCGTGGCAAGACCAGGGGCGCTGTCCCTGGCACCCCGCAGCGCCCGATGAGACAAAGCCGGTCGGGAATGGATGCTCGGATCAGGCGGCCCTGGTGCTCCTCTGGTGCCATGAACGGGCCGCCGTTTCCGTTCCCCCTGGTCGGCGGCGCGGACGGCCTATCATTTGATCAAATCATGCGGCATAAGGGCGGCGGACCCGGACTGTAACCCGGACTGCGCGGGCAAAGGAACGCCATGACGACCATTGCAGGGATCGACCGCTCAAGGCTGACCGCGTTTGCGGAGCAGGAAGCCCGGCGCTTTGCGGCGGCCCGGCCCAAGTCGCGGGCGGCGTTGGACCGGGGGGCGGGGGAATGGCTGGACGGTGTGCCCTTGCACTGGATGAAGGACTGGCCGATGCCGTTTCAGCCGGTGGTGGCGCGGGCCGAGGGCGCCCGGATCACCGACATCGACGGCTTTGAGATCGACGATTTCTGTCTCGGCGACACCGGCTCGATGTTCGGCCATTCACCGGCTCCGGTAGCCAAGGCAATCCGACATCAGGCGCGCCGTGGGCTGACCTACATGCTGCCGACCGAGGATGCGCTGGAAGCGGGGCGGCTGTTGTCGGCGGCGTTTGGCCCCTACCGCTGGCAAATGGCAACGACAGCGACCGATGCCAACCGCTTTGCCCTGCGCGTGGCGCGGGCGGTGACGGGGCGGCCCAAGGTATTGGTGTTCAACGGCTGCTATCACGGCACGGTCGACGAAACCTTTGTGACGCTGGTGGAGGGCGCGACGGTGACGCGGCCCGGTCTTTTGGGGCAGGTGGCGGACCTGTCGCTCCAGGCGGTCTGTTGCGAATTCAACGACCTCGCGGGCGTCGAAGCGGCCTTGGCGCTGGGCGATGTGGCGGCGATCCTGACCGAGCCGGTGCTGACCAATTCCTGCATGGTTCTGCCGGATCCGGGCTTTCATGCCGGATTGCGTGACCTGGCGTCGCGGTATGGCGCGTTGCTGATGATCGACGAGACGCATACGATTTCCAGCGGTCTGGGCGGCTATACCCGCGTGCACGGCTTGCAGCCCGACATCTTTGTCGTCGGCAAATGCGTGGCGGGCGGGATGCCGACGGCGGTGTGGGGGCTAAGTGCGGCGGTGGCGGCGCGGTATCTGGCGGTCAACGCCGAGCGGTCCTCTGGGCATTCGGGGATGGGCACGACGCTGTCGGCCAACCCGATGCAGTTCGCCTGCCTGCGCGCGACCCTCGCCGAAGTTATGACCGAAGGTGCCTATGCGTGGATGGAGAAGCGGGCGGCGCGGCTGGCCACGGGGCTGGCGGCGGTGATCACTGAACACGGCGCGCCGTGGCATGTGGTCAGGGTTGGAGCGCGGGTCGAGTTCATCTGTGCACCGGGGCCGCTGCACAATGGGGCCGGGGCGGCCCTTGCCCATTTGCCCGAGGTTGAACGGGCCGTGCACGTGGCACTGCTCAATCGCGGTTGTCTTGTTGCGCCGTTCCACAACATGATGCTGATCAGCCCGGCCACGCGAAAACGCCAGGTCGACCGCTTGATCACCGCCTTTGACGAAATCCTGACCCACCTCTTTGCCTGAGAAGATGATGATGACCAGCCCGTCCGGTTCCACCGTTGCCGAAGCCGAAGCCTTTCTGGAGGCCCATCCCGAGATTGAGGCGTTCGACATCGTCTTGCACGATTCGAACGGAATTGGCCGGGGCAAGATCATCCGGCGCCATGAATTGTTGTCGATTTACAAGAGCGGGCGCCATTTGCCGATCTCGATCCTGGGCTTGGACATCTGCGGCGAAGACGTCCACGAAACCGGGCTGATCTGGGATCACGGCGACGGCGACCGCCGGGCCTGGCCCATTCCGGGCACGCTGGTTGCGCTGCACGGGGTGACACCGCAACGCGGCGAAATGTTGATGAGCGTCTACAATCTGGACGGCACACGCATGACGTCGGACCCGCGCCACGCGTTGCAGGCCCAGGTCGATGCGCTGGCCGCGGAGGGGCTTTATCCGGCGGGGGCGTTCGAGCTGGAGTTCTTTCTGCTGGCCAATGAGCGCGATGCAAATGGCAAGATGGTGCCTGCGCGGGATGTGCTGGACGGGCGGCGGAATTCCAAGACCGATGTCTACTCGGTAGACCAATTGCACGGCATGCTGCCCTTGTTCAACGACATCTACGCCGGGGCGAAGCTGGCGGGCATCAAGGCCGAGACGTTGATATCAGAGTTTGCGCCGGGTCAGTACGAGTTGACGCTGCACTACCGCGACAACGTGATGCAGGCCGCGGACGATCTGTTCCGGCTCAAGCGGCTGGTGCGCATGCACGCACGGCTGCACGGGGTGACGGCATGTTTCATGGCCAAGCCGAACGAGGATTATGCCGGCTCGGGGATGCATTTCCACGTCTCGATGCTGGACCGCACAGGGCGGAACATCTTTGTGGAAGTGGTCGAGGGCCAGTACAATCAGGCGATCCTGCAGGCCATCGGCGGGCTGCGCGCCACAATGGGGGCAAGCATGCTGGTCTTCGCGCCGCATGCCAATTCCTGGCGGCGCTTTGCCAGCAATTCCTATGCGCCGGTGAGCCCGACCTGGGGGGTCAACAACCGCTCGGTCGCGTTGCGGATCCCGGCGGGCGACATCAAGGCCCGGCGGATCGAACACCGGCCTGCGGGTGTGGACGCCAACCCCTACCTGGTGGCGGCGACGGTGCTGGCAGGCATCCGCCACGGTTGGGCCCACCAGATCGATCCCGGTCCACAGACCACCGGCAACGGCTATGCCGACGCGCAGGACGCGCCACCGATCCCGGTGGACTGGCGCATGGCGATCGAGGCGGCGAAGGGGTCGACCTTTCTGAAAGGGGCCTTGGGTGAGGACATGCACCGCACCTTCACCGCGATCCTGGAGGCAGAGTATCGCCGGGTGATGCGGACGGTGCCGGACGTGGATTTCGATCTGTATCTCTATACGGTGTGAGGTTGGGGCGGAGCCGGGGGTTTCACACCCGCGCACTCTTGGCCAAGGCAAAAGCGCTCCACCGCAGGATATTTGTGGAACGATGACGCGAAATCATAGGCTCGGGGGGAATAGATCTGGTTGGTGTCGCGCGACATTGCCTGATTGATGTTCGGGCCTGTTTGAATCCTCTCGACCAGAGCTGTCAGAAGGCAATGCCTGACCGTCGGGTGGGCATCCAATGGATGTGGTCAAAGCTTTATGGTTGAGACCCCCGAACGGCAAGCTTCGTGATGGCGGTTGGGAATGCTCGCCCGAGGGGGCGGTCGGGCATTGCCCGGCGCTGCGCTTGTCACCGGGCAAGAAACAGAAGAACGGGTTTGGTTCGATCTGGAATCGTCTTGCCCTTGGACGTAGTGCCGTGTGGTTTGTAGATCGACAGCAGCGCAATCAGGATCAGCACGACCACACCGCCGGTGCTGTGCAGAATCATGGCGTGCTGGCCGCCTTCGGTTCCCGCCAGAGTGCCGGACAGGGCGGCGGCTGAAAGGGCGTTGATCGTGGCAAGTTGCACGGCAAGCACCAGCACGCTCAGGATGGTCAGGACAAGCTTCAGGATGACCCAGTAGTGCAGGAACAGCCCCCACGCGGTGCCGAGAGATTGCACAATTCCAATCAGCAACGCGGCGAGGGCAATGGGCAGGATCACTAGCCAGGTGATCGCGGCCATCGCGACATAGGAGGCTTGGGCAAGGGCTGGCGTGGTCGTGGTGGCGCCGAGGATGGCGAGGGTCAGAAAGGCTGCGACGGCGCCAATCAGGCCAACCGAGGTTGTCACATGGGCGAGCAGCACGGCCCGGCGCAGAGAGGGGGAGAACTGCATTCAGTGCATTCCCATGTGATTTCCATGGCCGGA
>JANXPK010000235.1 GCA_025357355.1 Rhodobacterales bacterium | reverse complement strand
AACAGTCCGGGGGACTGTTTTCCCGACGAATGGAACCGGCGCCTGAAGAAGATGTTCGCCGAGCTGAGCATGCAGAATGAACTGCTCAAGGAGGCTCTTGGAAAAAAATAGATCGGCCATCTCAACGCCGCGAGATGGCCGAAACGGCGGTGGCGCGACGTCGGGTCAGCATTGCTCTGGCCTGCCGGGCCTTCGGGGTCAGCGAAACCTGTTATCGCTACAGCCCGAAGTTGCGCGACGAGAACGAGGAGATCGCCGACCTGCTGGTCGGATTGACGGACGCCAGAAAAACCTGGGGGTTTGGGTTATGTTTTCTGCATCTTCGCAATGTCCAGGGCCGTTTATGGAACCACAAAAGAGTTTACCGGATTTACTGCGAACTGGAACTGAACCTTCGCATCAAGCCCCGCAAGCGGTTGAAGCGGGACAAACCCGACGCATTGGCGGTGCCCGAGGCCCCCAATCTGACCTGGTCCATGGACTTCATGGCTGATCGCCTCGGCGATGGTCGTGCGTTTCGGCTGCTAAACGTGCTGGACGACTTCAACCGCGAAGGGCTGGGGATCGAAGTCGATTTCTCATTGCCCGCCGAGCGCGTGATCCGGAGCCTGGACACGTCGTCGGGGAAACGGTCCCCCGGACCGTTTCCTCACCCTCCTCCACATTGAATGGCGCGGCAAGCCAGGCACCATTCGGGTCGACAATGGCCCGGAATACATCAGTGAAAAGCTGATGAAATGGGCCAAGAAACATGGGGTTACCATCCTGCATATCCAACCCGGCCCATTCGCCGGGAAAACGATCTCCCAGATCGTTTTCTTTTCCGGCTCAAACAGCAGAACGCCTACACCGAGCGCTACAACCGCACAGTCAGGCATGAGTGGCTCGACCAGCACATCATCGAAAACATCGAGGAGGCACAGGACCACGCCACACAATGGCTGTGGACATACAACAACGATCGCCCGAACATGGGCATCGGCGGCATCACACCCGCACAGAAACTGAAAATGGCCGCATGAGTTCTACGAATGCACCCCCTTAAGAATGGGGGGATTACCGTACCCCCTGCGACAATTGCGACAAAAGGAAACTTTGACGCCCAGCCGTTTCCGAAGACACCGTCCGGGTTGATCATGGCTCGAAGAAGCTGGCCCAGCGTTGCCAGATCGGCGGCGGCGCTACCTGAAAGGTGGACAGCGTCAGCCGCCTTGATCAGTTCCGGCGCGCCCTGATCCTGCACCCTGAGGGCGCTCTTGATGCTGAGCCGCTGCCCTTTCCTGATTGAGCCGGAACAGGCGGGCCAGGATTTCGTCGGCGGTCAGTTTCCCCGCCCGCCAGTCGTCGCCCCAGCCATAGGCTTCCGTTACGGCTTCATCCAAGGCCTTGTGGGCATGGTCGAGCCACGCCGGGCGGGCGTTGCAAAGGTTGGGCAGGGTGCGGGTTTTGAGGGTCTTTTCCGCCTCGGGCGAGATGGGCACGATGCGGTCGGGATAGCCCGGCACCACCTCGGGCACGCGCTGCACCAGATCGGGCGGGTTCAGCCAAATTTCGCGCTTTGCGTTCAGATCGGCGGCGGTTGCGGCGATCTTTTGCGCGCGCAGGTCGGTGGCATAGGCAGAGGCGGGGATGTTGGGAGTCAGGCCAGCGGGGAAGGGGAAGGTTTCGAAGGTGGTGGAGGTCGTGTACCGGAGGTCATTTCCAACCCCATGCTTCCTACCAAGTGCAACCGACCATACTTCGTGGAATTTCGAACAAAGCAGGCCAAACGATGCGTCGTCGTCCCGAGCTATCGCATAGAGCTTATGGCTTGGCATTGTGCCTGCGGGTAGCCACACGAAAAGCCGATACTTTGAAGTCTCAGGTGTCGCGATAAAACGGCGTAGGCCGACCAAGGCATTTCGCATTGCAGCACCGCTCCGTCCCAGACGCCACCATCTTTCACGGCGCTGCCTGTCCCGGTTTTGTTCACGTTCTGGCTTTACCTCCATCAAAACATACTCAAATGGAGCCTCATAAAGAGCAGCATCAGACCGCTCCATTTCACCGAAGTCGACAATCCACTTGCCCGATGGCCGCCGCACGACGTCAACGACGTTAAGCCACGGACGCAGGACATCCTTGTTCGCCCGACCATTCGGGTTCATGGGCGCTAATAGTATCGCCCTAGCTGAATCGGGCGTCAGATCGAAGTGACCGACCGCAACTGGGCCTTGAAATGCCACATTCGCGTTCGTTGCCAGACGCGCCGCCGTAGTCAAGTCTTCCCCACGAGCGGTCAGGTTCGAGAAGACCTCTGGAGCAGCTTTTCCGTCGAGCCTAACTGCGCCGCCCTTGGTTCGATCAAAGCAGACCAACGAAACACGCACTTCCGCTCCGTCTAGCGCCCATTCTTCATCCCCCCAAGCCTCGAAAATTCGCCGGCCGTCCACAATCGGCGTCAGGACTTCCCGGTTGGCCCCGCCGCGAATGGAGTTGGTGGACACCAGCCCGGCCCGCACCAGATGCCCGGCCAGCATCATGTCCCACGCATTCGCGAACCAATAGCAGACGAAATCCACCCCGCCCGACACTGAGTCCCAAGCCTTGCGCAGGGCCAGGGTGTAGCCTTCGCCCAGTTCGCCGATCATCTTCTTGTTGCCCAGGAACGGCGGGTTGCCCACGACCACGTCGGCCCTCGGCCACTCGGCCCGCGTGCCGTCCGGGGCCAAGACAGCGTCGCGGCACTGGATGGTGCCCAGCGTGCGCAGGATCTGGTTGCGCGCGGCCTCGAACCCGTTGCGGCGCATCCATTGAATCTCGCCGATCCAGACCGAAACCCGTGCCAGTTCGGCGGCATCGGGGTTAAGCTCGATGCACAGAACGGATTCCGGTCCGATGGAGGGGAAGGCGCGGGGCAGGCCCAAAGCCTCGGCCTCCAGGTTGCATAGGTATTCAATGTTCTTGTGTTCGAGAAGGGCGAGGTAGAGGAAGTTGCCAGAGCCGCAGGCCGGGTCCAGCACGCGAAAGGCCTTGAGCCGTTCGAGGAAGGCCTTTTGCAGCGCCTCGGCCCGGTCAAAGGCGCGGTTCCGGGCGGCGAGGTCAGCGCCCACAAGCAGCTTTTCGGCGGTCTTGGCCGGGGCATTGTCAATCAAGTCGGCCATCTGAGCCTTGACGGCGGCCCATTCGGCCATGACGGGTTCGGCAATGACGGGGCGCACGATCTGCATGATCTTGTCGCGGTCGGTGTAATGCGCGCCAAGCTGGCTGCGCTTGTCAGGGTCAAGGCCGCGCTCAAAGAGAGTGCCAAGGATGGGGGGGTCAATGTCGGACCAATCCAGAACGGTGGCGCGGATCAGGTCGTCAATATCCTCCCAGGTCAGGGGCAGGGTTTCGTCGCTGTCAAAAAGGCCACCGTTGAACCATTCTACAGGTTCAAAGCCGACCATGCCGCCAGATTTCATGGCGGCAAACAGGGTTTTGGCGTGAAGGGGCTCTGTTGATGGCGTGGATGCCCCCTCCTGACGGCATTGCAATGTGCCAATGTGATGATTGTTGAAGCCATCACAGAAAGAGAGGACATCCATGTCGGACGTTACCATCATCGGTATTGACCTTGCAAAGCGCGTTTTCCAGTTGCATGGCGCGCGCGCCGACGGGTCGGTTGTGTTTC
>JANXPK010000219.1 GCA_025357355.1 Rhodobacterales bacterium | reverse complement strand
CCCGGCCATTTCGGCGCGCAATTCCTCGACCTTTTCGCGGCTGCGCTCCATCAGCGCCTGCCAGCCACGACCGGCCTTGGCGGCCATGCGGTCAAGCCAGGTCGGGTCCAGCTCATAGCCCTGATATTCGTCGATGAACTCGCGGCGGTTGATGCGGGCGGCATCGGCCAGCTTCACCATGCCGGAATTGATCGCCATGATGCGGCGGTTGATGCCGTAAAGCTGGTCGATCAGGGCGTCGATGCGGTTGTTGTGCAGGTGCAATTCGTTGACCAGCACGACGATTTCAGAGCGCAGCTTCTGGTACGCGGCCTCGTCGCCCGCCGAAAAGCGGGTCTTTTCGGACAGGGTCGCGGACATCCGCAGGTCCTGCATCGCGGAAAGCTTGCTGTAGTCACGGGCGATAAGGTCGAGGGTTTCCAGAACCTTGGGCTTGAGGGCGGCCTCCATGGCGGCCAGCGACATTGCCACGCCGTCCTCATCGTCGTCGTCATCCTCGACACTGGCGATGATCGGGTTGCCGTCGGCGTCCAGTTCCGGCTCGTCGGACACCCGGCGCGGGGTGGCGGTCATGTCCACACCGTCAAGATCGGCGCCGACCAGACCATCTTCGCCGTCCAGAGAGCGGCCGAACGTCGCCTCAAGGTCGATCACGTCGCGCAACAGGATGTCTTCGGACAGAAGTTCGTCGCGCCAGATGATGATGGCCTGAAAGGTCAGCGGGCTTTCGCAAAGCCCGGCGATCATGGTGTTGCGGCCGGCCTCGATGCGCTTGGCGATGGCAATCTCGCCCTCGCGCGACAGAAGCTCGACCGAGCCCATTTCACGCAGATACATCCGTACCGGGTCATCGGTGCGGTCGAGCGTTTCGGTGGTGGTGCCGACCACGGCCACTTCGCGTGAGGTCGAGGTGGTTTCCACCAGTTCGCCCGCAGGCTCGGCGCCCTCTTCGGCCTCGTCATTCTCGATGATGTTGATGCCCATTTCGGAAAGCATCGACATCACGTCCTCGATCTGTTCGGACGAGACCTGTTCGGGCGGCATGACGGTGTTGAGCTGGTCATAGGTGATGTAGCCACGCTCGCGGGCGTCGGCGATCATCTTCTTGACGGCGGCCTGGCTCATGTCGAGCGAGACATCCGCCTCTTCGCCTTCGGGTTTCACATCGTCATTGTCTTTGGCGGCCATGGGGACTCCGGTGCGAATCAGGGGGCGAATCGGGTGGCGAATCAGGCGTTGGCGCGACTCAATAGCGCGAATCACGGGGAAGTTGCAGGGGCGATCACCGTTTTTTCTTTTCCCATACGCGCGAGTTGATAAGGCTTTGCAAATGGTTCGACATGGCGGCGCGGTCTTCGCCCATTTCGGCCGCATCGGCGCGCGGTGGATGGTCGGCCCGGTGGCGCGCCTCGGCGGCTTTGGACAGACGCCAGGTCAGGCCCTCATCAGCGATGCCGGACAGGTCGTGCACGGCATCTTCGATCTCGCGGCGGGCGGCGCGGCGGGCGGCGAGCCTGGCAAAATCCTCGGCCACGCACATTTGCGCCAGCTTGCGGTCAGTGCGGTTGTGCACCGGGGGTGCGCTTTGCACATGGGGGCGCGACATCAGGGCGTCAAGAGCCCCAGGTGCGGCGCGCTGCAGTCTGGCTTCAACAGTTGCGGCGTCCAGATGCGATAGCAGGATAGCGCGGATCGCGTCATTGCCGGGTTCGGCCATGTCCATGCGTTCCAGGTCGGATTCGAAAACGTGGACAAGATCCGGATGCACGATCAGCGTGGCGAGGATGATCGCCTGCACCTTGATATCCTCGGCGTGCTCCGGCGCGTTGGCGAGCAGCGATCCCTTGGTCGACGCAAGGGCATTCTGCGGCACCTCGACAAAGCGACCCTTGCGCTGCGGCTGCCAGTTGGGCCGGGCGCGGGCGCCAAACAGATCAAGCCGCAGCTGCTTGATCGCCTCGCCATAATGGCTGCGGATCGAGGGGTCGGTGATGCGGGCGATGGCGGCGCGCAGGGTTTTGTCAAGGGCGGCCTTGCGCTCGGGGCTGTCAAAGCTGCGGCCTTCGGTCTCGCGGCGCCATAGCAGGTTTACCATCGGCTGCGCCTCGTCCAGCACCTTTTGCATGGCGGCGGCCCCATGGGCGCGGATCAAATCGTCGGGGTCAAGGCCAGTCGGCAGGACGGCGAAGCGCAGGCCGTGGCCAGCCTCCAGCAGCGGCAGGGCGAGGTCGACGACACGCAGGGCGGCGGCGATGCCGGCTTTGTCACCATCCAGCGCAATGATCGGTTCGTCGTGGATACGCCACATCAGTTTCAGCTGATCTTCGGTGACGGCGGTACCCAACGGGGCCACAGCGGATTTGAACCCGGCCTCAACCAGGGCGATGACGTCCATATAGCCTTCGGCGACGATGAGCGGCTGGCCCTTGCCCGCCGCCTCACGCGCGGGGGCATGATTGAACAGGCTGCGGCCTTTGTCGAAGAGCAGGGTTTCGGGGCCGTTGAGGTATTTGGCCCGCGCATTGGGGTCGAGCGCGCGGCCCCCGAGGCTGATGGCACGACCGCGACCGTCGCGGATCGGAAAGATGATGCGGCCGCGGAAACGGTCATAGATCGAGCCATCGTCGGCCTTGGCGCAGAGACCGGCCTCGACGATCAGATCGGCGGCGATGCCCTTCTGGGTCAGCGCCGCGAACAGGCCCTGACGCTGGTCGGGCGCAAAGCCTACTTCCCACCGATCCTGCGCGGCCTCTTTCAGTCCGCGCTTGGCAATATAGGCGCGGGCTTCGGCGGCGGCGGAGGTTTTCAGTTGCAGGCGAAACCACTTGAACGCCTCTTCCATGACCTGGCCAAGCTCGGCGCGCCGGTCGGCCTTTTGCTCGGCCACCGGGTCGCGTTCGGGCATCGGCATTCCGGCCTCGCGCGCCAGAATCTCCACCGCCTCCATGAAGCCGACATTCTCGGTCTCTTTCACGAAGGTGACGGCATCGCCTTTGGCATGGCAGCCAAAGCAATAGTAGAACCCCTTGCGGTCGTCGACGTGGAAGGAGGCGGTCTTTTCCTGGTGGAACGGACATGGCGCCCACAGATCGCCCTTGCCGGCATTGGACTTGCGCGCATCCCACGTAACCTTGCGGCCCACCACCTGCGACAGCGAGGTGCGGGTGCGAAGGTCGTCAAGAAAACCGGGCGGCAGGTTCATCGGGGTCCGTCGTCAAGGTGCGCCATGAATGCGCACCCTACGCCAACCGGGCCGCGAGGTGTAGGGTGCGCATTTATTGCGCACCGCTATCCAAGAATGTCGGTCATCACCCTTTGGAACAGGCGCGCGCCCAGCGGGATCAGGGCGTCGGGGAAGTCGAAATCGGGGTTGTGCAGTTGGGGGTGTTTTTCGCCCGAACCGAGGAACAGCATGGCCATGCGGGTGCCATTCATGCCGAAGCGGCCGAAATCCTCGGAACCCCGCAAGGGCAGGTTGCGGTGGTCGTTGGGGATATTCAGCGCATCGAGGGCCGCCGTCAGGCGGGTGATGGCTTCTGCGTCGTTGACCGTGGCGGCGAAGTCGTCCTGGGTGAGGAAGGTGGTGTGCAGGCCATGAAGGGCGGCCTCGGCCTGCACCAGCGCCTCGGCCTCGGCGCGAAGGGCGGCCATCGGGGCGTCGTCGCGGGTGCGCAGTTTGACCCACAATTCGCCGTAGCCGGGCGAGATGCCGAAGGCGGGCTCACCGATTTTTGCATGGGTGATGGTGACCATGCGGAAGGTTTCGATAAGCGGACCGCCGGGGCCAAGGGCGAGAAGCGCCGGGATCAGGCGGGCGATGGCGAGTACCGGCGAGATGCCGGTTTCGGGCATCGAGGCGTGCGAGGTCTTGCCGATCAGTTGCACCCGCATGCCTTGGCTGGCGCACATCATCGTGCCCGCGCGCAGGGTGGCGTGGCCGAACGGCAGGCCCGGCATGTTGTGCAGCGCAAAGGCCCAGTCGGGTTTGATCGCGCCGAAGCGTGGGTCGGCCAGAACGGCAGCGGCACCGGCGCCGGTTTCCTCGGCCGGCTGGAACAGCAGGATGACCCGGCCTTTGGCGGGTCGATGGCGGCTGATCAGGCGGGCCAGCGCCATCAGGATGGTCATGTGCCCGTCATGGCCGCACATATGGCCCTTGCCCGGGAAGGTGGAGCGCCATGCAGGTTGGCCCACCTCGTCGATCGGCAGGGCGTCAAGTTCGGCGCGGAAGAGAACGGTTTCACCCGGGACCGCACCGTTCCAGACTGCGGCGACGCCGTGGCCGCCAAGGCCGGTGATCACCTGATCGGGTTGGGTGCCGGTCAGGGCGGCGGTGACGCGGGCGGCGGTTTGCGCTTCTTCGCCCGAGACCTCGGGGAAGCGGTGCAAGTCGCGGCGCCAGTCGGTCAGTTCGGCAATGTCGGCGTTGGTCAGCATCATAGCGCTGCGCGGGCGGCGCAGGCCTTCAGCGCCGTTTCGATCTCATGCCAGGCCGTTCGGGCCATCGAGCGGAAGACGAGGATGAGGAAACCCTGCGCATCCGCCATCAGCACCATCTGCATGTGCCCCAAGGGGGCGCGGGCGGCCTGACCTGGGGTGAACTTGTGCAGATCGAGCGGGACCAGACGCATCAGCGCCTCGGCGGCAAGAGGACCGTCGAGGCGCAGGGTGACCCAGCCGCCGGACTGGTCGGTGCAAGCGGCAAGGCCCGTCAGATCGGGGGCGGTGCGGCCGATCAGAAAGGCCTGATCGGGGCCGGTCCAGCACAGGCCCTTGGCATGGGTATTGGGAGCGGGAAAGGGCTGTCCCAGCGTCGTGGCCACCGCCTTTTGTTGGCCGGGAAAACAGGCGATGGAGGTGACCGGGCCGAGGTCGGCTTCCGCCAGCGTGGTGCCGGCATGGGTTGCGGGTGCTTGCCCGGCAAGGGCGGTCTTGGCGATGAGTTCAGGCACGCAGGCGCACTCCTTCCGGGTCATGGAACACAGGATCGCAAACCTCGCACAGCACGTCGGTCTTGCGCATGTGATCGACCAGACGGACCTGCTGGCCATGCCGCGCCCGACCGTCCTTCAGGAAGGCGAGGGCAAGCCAGCCTTGCAGGGTCGGCGAATAGCCGACGGAGGTGACATAGCCCTGATCATTCTCGCGGTGGACCTTGTCGCCGGGGTTGAAGAGATGCGCGCCCGCGCCGATGGGTTGGTCGGTGACGGGTTTGAGGCCGACGAGTTGCTCGCGTTCGGACCCGATCAGGCCAGGACGCAGGCTCATCGCCTTGCCGATGCAATCCTTTTTGCCCACCATCTTCTGCGCGCCGATGTCGAAAGCAGTGATGCGGCCATGAATCTCGGCATGGGTGATCAGGCCTTTTTCAATGCGCAGGACGTTCAGCGCCTCCATCCCGTAGGGGCCGCCGCCAAGAGTTTCGGCGCGGGCCAGAAGGTCACGGAACAGGCTTTCGCCATAGGCGGTGGGCACGGCGATCTCGTAGCCCTCTTCGCCCGAGAACGAGATACGGTAGAGGCGCGCCTTGACACCCTCTACCGTGACGTCGCGGCAGGCCATGAAAGGGAAGTCGGCAAGGGGTTGATCAAGCAGGGAATTCAAGAGGGTGCGCGCCTTGGGTCCGGCGACGGCGACCTGCGCCCAGCTTTCGGTGACCGAGATGAAACGCAGGTCGTAGCTGGCGCAATAGGCCTGATGGATGAAATCGAGGTGGCGCATCACCTGCCCGGCCGCAGCGGTGGTTGTGGTCATCAGATAGTGGTTCTCGGCCAGACGCGCCGTGGTGCCGTCATCCATGACGAAGCCATCCTCACGCAGCATCAAGCCGTAGCGTACCCGGCCAACCGGCAGGGTCGAGAAGGTGCCGGTGTAGACGAGGTCAAGGAAGCGGCCGACGTCCCTGCCCTGCAGGTCGATCTTGCCCAAAGTGGAGACATCGGCCACCCCGACCGTGCTGCGCACCATGGTGACCTCGCGGTCGCAAGCCTCGCGCCAGGTGCTTTCACCCGGTTTGGGAAAATAGCTTGGCCGGTACCACAGGCCCACCTCGACCATCGGGGCGCCACGGTCGCGGCTGGCCTGGTCGGAGGTGAGAAATCGTTGCGGGGCAAAGCCCTCGGCCCGGCCCCCTGCCCCAAGCGCGGCGATGGAGACGGGGGTGAAGGGTGGGCGGTAGGTGGTGGTGCCGGTCTCGGCAATGCCGCGGCCGGTGGCGTCGGCAAGCACGGCAAAAGCGCCGATGTTGGAGTTTTTGCCCTGATCCGGCGCCATGCCTTGGGTGGTGTAGCGCTTCATATGTTCGACCGAGGCGTAGCCTTCCTGCGCGGACAGCTTCACGTCCTTGACCGTCACATCATTGGCAAAGTCGAGCCAGGCGCGGCCTGGACCGGGAACCTGCCACAGGGGTTGCAGGCGGTAGGGTTCATCCTCGGCCTGCGGGAGGGGGTTGGGTTTGAGGTCGAAAAGCGTGGCCACGGCGGCCTGACCTTCGGCAAGACAGGCGGCGGTGGAGAAGGTGCCATTCGCGGCACCGACGGCGGTCAGGCCGGGGACCATTTCGGGCTTCGGCACGAACGCCGCAATGTCGTCGCGCCAGAGCGGGCGGCCGCCCTGGTGGCACGCCAGGTTCAAGAGCGGGTTCCAGCCGCCTGACAGCATCAGAAGATCGGTCTCGATCTGCATGGTACCGTTGGCATGGGTGACCGTGATGCCGGACACGGCGCGGCGGCCCTTGGTATCGGTGACGGCCGCGCCACAGTAGACCGGGCAATCCTCCAGCACCGAGGCATCCGGGCGGCTGTCCAGAATGGCCACGACCTTGACACCGGCAGCCATCAGTTGCCGCGCCACGACGCGGGCGTTGTCATTGTTGGCGAAAAGGGTGACGCGGCTGCCGGCTGCGATGCCATAGCGGTTGAAATAGGTCTGCACCGCCGAGGCGAGCATGATGCCGGGGCGGTCGTTGTTGCGAAAAGCGATGGGGCGTTCCAAAGCGCCGGTGGCCAGGATCGCCTGCCCCGCGACGATGCGCCAGAAACACTCTCGCGGCAGGTTGGGGTGGTGGGCGACGTGCAGGCCGACCCGTTCCAGCGCGCCAAATGTGCCCTGATCATAGGCACCGATGACGGTAGTGCGCGGCATAAGGCGGACGTTAAGGGACCGCAGTTCGGCCAAGGTTGCGTTGACCCAGTCAATGGCAGGAGCACCGCCAAGTTGGCCGTCGTCCGATAGCATGCGCCCACCCAGAAGATGGTCCTGCTCGGCCAGGATGACCGCTTTCCCTGCCCGCGCCGCCGTCAGCGCCGCCGCAAGGCCAGCAGGGCCGGAGCCGATCACCAGCACATCGCAAAAGGCAAAGGCCTTTTCGTAGTCTGCCTCGTCATGCTTGGGCATAAGCCGCCCCAGACCGGCGGCACGGCGGATCACGGGTTCATAAAGCCGCTCCCAAAAGGCGCGGGGCCACATGAAGGTCTTGTAGTAGAACCCCGCGCCGATGAAGGGAGCGAAGTGGTCGTTAACGGCCATCAGGTCCCAGCGCAGCGAGGGCCAGCGGCTCTGGCTGCGGGCGTCAAGGCCGTCATGGATCTCTTGAACGGTGGCGCGAGTGTTGGGGGTCTGCTGGCTGCCGTTTTCAGAATTGGCATCACGAACCTCGACCAAGGCGTTCGGCTCTTCCGACCCAGCGGTCAGCACCCCGCGTGGACGGTGGTATTTGAAGCTGCGGCCCATCAGCTTGACGCCGTTGGCCAAAAGCGCCGAGGCAAGGGTGTCACCGGCAAAGCCGCGGTAGACGGTGCCGTCAAAGCGGAAGGCCACAGGTTTGCTGCGGTCGATCAGGCCTTTGTCGGGCAGTCTCATGCGGCACCTTTGCGGTCGGCAACCCGCTCGGTGGCGAGGATTTCGTGGGTCACGGTGTTGCGGGTGACCAGCAGCCACGACCCACAGCCGGTCTCGTGATACCACAGATCGCGGGTCACTCCGGCGGGGTTGAGGCGCAGGTGCAGCATGTCATTCCAAGCCTCCACTGTCGCATCGGCAGCGGGACGGTTCAGAAGGTCCTCGGACCCCGAATAGTAGAATTCTCGCCGGTCGCGGGGGCCACAAAGGGGGCAATTCAGGCGCATAATGTTCCTTTAGTGCAAATTGTGCTGCGACCCCGTGCCTTCCTCATCCATGAGGTGGCCGGTGCGGAAGCGGTCAAGACGGAAGCGGCGGGCGACCTCGTGGGGCTCATTGGTCGCCATCAGATGCGCCATACACCAGCCCGAGGCCGGGGTGGCCTTGAAGCCGCCGTAGTTCCAGCCGGCATCGACATAAAGCCCCTCGACTGGGGTCTTATCGATGATGGGGCTGCCATCGGGCGTCATGTCCATGATGCCGCCCCAGGCACGCAAGACCTTGGCCCGCCCGATCATCGGCATCAGGGTCATGCCCGCCTCCATCACATGTTCGACCATCGGCAGGTTGCCGCGCGCGGCGTAGGACGCATACATGTCGATATCGCCGCCAAAGACCAGACCGCCCTTGTCGGACTGGCTGATGTAGAAATGGCCCATGCCGAAGGAGATCACAGAGTCGATCACTGGTTTCAGCCCTTCGGTCACGAAGGCTTGCAGGACGTGGCTTTCGATGGGCAGTCGCAATCCGGCCAGCGCCGCGACCTGCCCAGAGCGACCAGCGGCGCACATCCCGACCTTTTTCGCGCGGATCGGCCCACGGGTGGTTTGCACGCCTTTGACCACCCCATTCTCGATGTCAATGCCGGTGACTTCGCAGTTCTGGATCAGATCAACCCCGCGCTGATCGGCCCCGCGGGCATAACCCCAGGCGACCGCGTCGTGCCGGGCGGTGCCTGCCCGGCGCTGCATCATGCCGCCGTAAATCGGAAAACGGGTCTGGTCATAGTCGAGATAGGGAAACTCGGCACGAAGTTGATCGACGGACATGATTTCGGCATCGTCGCCCTGGTTGACGATGGCATTGGCGCGGCGGATCTGGGCGTCGCGCTGGCCGTCGGAGTGGAAGAGCACGACCTGACCACGCTGGGAATGCATGACGTTATAGTTCAGATCGGCTTCCAGCCCCTCCCACAACCGCAGGGAATGGCTGTAGAATTCGCTGTTGCCGGGCATGAAGTAATTGGCCCGCACGATCGTGGTGTTGCGCCCGACGTTGCCGCCACCGAGATAGGACTTTTCCAGGACCGCAATGTTGGTCAGACCGTGGTTCTTGGCCAGATAATAGGCCGTGGCCAACCCGTGTCCGCCGCCGCCGATGATCACGGCGTCGTAGTCGGCCTTGGGGTCGGGGGTCCGCCAGGCCGGGGTCCAGCCCTTGTTGCCGAACAGCCCTTCGGTGAAGATTTTCAGTGCGGAATAGCGCATGTTCCTGCCCCTTCGCGCCTGAGTGTCGCGGGTTTTCAAGGCATAATCAACATCAGGCGCGAAAGAACTACGCTGGCGGCGACATCGTCTGTCGCATCGTGACCTCACCGATCAAGCCCACCATGATCCGCGTCAATGACGGCGGCAAATCGCCGTATTTGAATGGTTAAGATGGCGGAGGAATTCGGATGGGCACGGTAATTCTGGTTTATTCGCTGAGCGGCAATACACGTCGGGTCGCCGAGGCGATTGCGACGCGGCTGAGTGCCACAATCTCGGTCTTGCAGGCACCAAAGGTGAAGCCGAGCGTGCTGGCGGTGGTGCGGCTGGGCTTTGCGACACTGTTTGGCGGCACCACGCCGGTATTGGTTCAGGGACCCGAACCGACGCGGGCCGATCTGCTGATCTTGGCGGGGCCGGTTTGGGCGGGGCGACTGAATGTGCCGATGCGGTCGTGGCTTGCGGCACATCCGGTGCTGCCCGCCCGCGTGGCGCTGGTGATGACCGGAGGGCAGCCGACAGTCTCCACCCCTGCATTTGCCGATTTTGCGGCCCGCGCCGGGGTCACGCCGGTGGCCACTCTTTATGTCAGCGAGGCCGAAGCCACGGCCGACACCTTTGGTGCGGCCTGTAATCGCTTTTGCGGTCAACTGACCGGTTCGGCCTGAGAAAGTCAGCGCCAGGGTGACCCCGCACTACAGGCCCTTGGACCGATAGGCCGCTGCAATCCGGCTGATCGAGACGATGTAGGCCGCGACGCGCAGATCCTCGACATCCTGCCGCCCGTGCCAGACCTCGCGCATCGCATTGTAGGCCGAGCGCATGGTGTCATCGAGGCCGGAGCGGACCAGTTCCAACTCCCCTGCCCCCTTCATGTAGCGGCTCTTGAAATCGGGGGACAGCGTCCAGCCCAGGCTTTTCTCATCCGACAGCCGCTCCAGTTCTTGGATCAGCAGGGCGTGATGGGCCTCTTCCTGACGGCGCTGCATGCGGCCAAAGCGGATATGCGACAGGTTCTTGACCCATTCGAAGTAGGATACGGTCACGCCGCCGGCATTGGCATACATGTCGGGGATGATCACGGCGCCCCTGCGGCGCAGAATCTCATCGCCGCCAAAGGTGATCGGACCATTCGCCGCCTCGATGATCAGGGGCGCCCGGATGCGTTCGGCGTTGCCCTTGTGGATCACCCCTTCCAGCGCGGCCGGGATCAGGATGTCGCAGGCCAGTTCCAGCGCCGCCGGACCGTCTGCCGAAAATGTCGCCCGCGGGTAGTTGGCCAGAAGCCCGCCACTTTTGTTCATCCATTGGCGGATATCCTCGATATCCAGGCCCTTGTCGTCAATCAGTGCGCCGTCGCGTTCGATGACAGCAATGACCTTGGCGCCGTCATCTTCGGACAGGAACTTGGCCGCGTGATAGCCGACGTTGCCCAGACCCTGCACAATGACGCGCTTGCCTTCGATGCCGCCGGTCAGGCCGCATTTGGCCATGTCTTCGGGATGGCGGAAGAATTCGCGCAGGGCGAACTGGACACCGCGACCGGTCGCCTCGACCCGGCCCTGAATGCCGCCCAGATTGATCGGCTTGCCGGTCACGCAGGCATTGCCGTTGATGTCGGTGGTGTTCATCCGTTTGTACTGGTCGGCGATCCAGGCCATCTCACGCTCACCGGTGCCCATGTCGGGGGCGGGCACGTTCTGGCTGGGGTTGATCAGGTCGCGCTTGATCAGTTCAAAGGCAAAGCGTCGGGTGATCTGTTCAAGCTCGTGCTCGTCCCAGGCGCGCGGATCGATGCACAGGCCGCCCTTGGAGCCGCCAAAGGGCGTTTCGACCAGGGCGCATTTGTAAGTCATCAATGCGGCCAGCGCCTCAACTTCATCCTGATTGACGCTGAGCGCATAGCGGATGCCGCCCTTGACCGGTTCCATATGTTCGGAATGCACCGAGCGGTAGCCGGTGAATGTCTTGATTTCGCCACGAAGTCGCACCCCGAAGCGCACCGTGTAGGTCGAGTTGCAGACCCTGATCTTTTCCTCAAGACCGGGGCTGAGATCCATCAGGGCGACCGCCCGCTTGAACATCAGATCGACGGATTCGCGAAAGCTCGGCTCACCTGCCACATTCATGCTGCATCTCCCCCTTGGACAGCGGCCCTGCTGCCTCTGCGCCCTCATTATAGTAAATTGGTTAATCATTTCTGTGCCAAAACGACCGGTTTCAGCCGTGGATTGCCCAAAAGTGATTCGATCTTAACCAATTCTGACCGCTGAAAGGCAACTTTGACAGGTCTTGCCGCAATCGATTGTGGCCCGCCCCCGAACAGTGGCGCCGCCGTCAAGCCACCGTTTCCGCGATCCCCGAAAATGACTGGTCTCTGCCCCCGCTGCCTTAATTTTGCCGCAACTTCTGGGCTTATCGATGGCGGTGGGGCGACATATTGCGGGCTTGAGGGGTTGGGTTCGCAGGTTTTGGGAAGCGCCGTCATGTTTGATGCGATGAAGTTGTCGATTGCCCGATTCCGCCGGAGTGAGGATGGGGCGCTGATCATTTTCGGGCTGATCCTGTTTGTGTTGCTGCTAATGATGGGCGGTCTGGTCGTCGACCTGATGCGCTATGAGACCACCCGCACCACCCTGCAAAACACGCTGGACCGCTCCACCATCGCGGCAGCCTCGATCTCGCAAAAGCTGGATCGCGCCTCGGTCGTGCGCGACTACATGACGAAGGCGGGGATTGCCGACGAACTGCAAAGCGTGACCATCACGGCCGGGCAGAACTCGGCGATCGTCAATGCGGTTGGCGTTGCCGATACCCATCCGATGTTCCTGCACATGCTGGGCATCGACAAGTTTGACGCCGTCGGCCGAAGCCAGGCCGAGCAAGCCATCTCCAACCTCGACATCGCGCTGGTTCTGGACGTGTCAGGCTCGATGACTGGCGCCAAGATCGCCAACCTGAAGGTCGCAGCCAAGCAGTTCGTCGACACGATTCTGGGCAACGACCCCAACCACCGCGTCTCGATCACAATTGTGCCTTACAACGCACAGGTCAATATCGGGCCGGATCTGGTGTCCAAGTTCAACATCACCCAAGCCAACGGCGTTGACGGCAATGGCGATGGCATCACCGATGTGAACTGCATCGAAATCCCGACCGGCGTCACCACCGTGCCGGCCCTGTCGCAGAGCATTGCGATGCCGATGATGGCCTATGCCGACATTGCCCACAACACCAACAAGACCAATGCCTTTGTCTCGCCCACGGATGTGAACTACGCCAAGCCGAACTATGGTTCCGCATTTTGCAAACCGACCACCGTCAATGTCGTGCGCCTGCCCAACAACGACCCGAACGTGCTGAAATCTCAGATCGACGCGCTGCAGGCCGGTGGCAACACCTCGATCACGATCGGGATGAAATGGGGCTCGACGCTGATCGACCCATCGATGAAAGGCGCCTACAACGAGCTGATCGCAGCGGGCAAGATCCCGGCCAGCCTGGCCAACCGCCCCTATGCCTATGATGACCACAACGCGCTGAAGATCATCGTGTTGATGACGGACGGCGAGCATGTGGCGCATGACCGGGTGACGGACGCTTACAAGACCGGGCTGTCGGGCATCTACAAAAGTGCGGATGGCTATTACTCGGTGCATTTCGCCGCCGGACGTCCGGCCGTGGCTGGCGCCAACGAATACTTTGTGCCGCATCTGGGCTCCTGGGCCGCAGCCCCCTTCAACGGCGGCGTGCAGCAGGACTGGAAAGACGTCTGGGCCAACCTGCGGCTGGATTACGTCGCCTGGCAATTCTATGCCCGCGCCCTTGGCACCGACAGCACGACCCGCAACGCGGTCTACTCCAGCACGGTCAGCGCGATGGTGGCGACCTATGCCTCGGTGCCGGATATGGATGCCTCGCTGGACCGCACCTGCACCCAGGTCAAGGACCGCGGCGTGGTCGTCTACGGCATCGCGGTCGAAGCGCCCCAGCACGGCAAGGACGTGATCTTGTCCTGCGCGTCCTCGCCCGCGCATTTCTTTGACGCCTCGGCCTCCAGCATTGTCAACGCGTTCCAGACAATCGCCAGCAACATCACGATGTTGAAATTGACCCAGTAACCCTTGTGCCCGGTGCGACAGTCGCGCCGGGCCTGCCCTATTGGCTGATTTGTCGCGGGATTGACCAAAATGCGCTCACAAAGCGAACATAATTTCGCCCCAGCCCTTACGCTAGATGATCGTCGCACAACTCTGTGGTGCGGGTCCCTGCTGCGGGGGCTGCACTCCAAGGCAAGGGGCGACAATTATGGGCGCGGGTATAGAGACTTTCGACCGGTTCAAGGGGACAAGCAGCGCGGTCGTGGTGGCACGGCTGCGGGGCTTCTGGCGAGACGAGACCGGGACACTGGTGATCTTCGCGCTGATGCTGGCAATGCTCATGATGATGATGGGCGGTATCGCGGTGGACGTCATGCGCTATGAATCGCGCCGCACCTCGTTGCAGAACACGCTCGACCGTTCGACCCTGGCTGCCGCAGCCCTGAACCAGGCCATGACCCCGCGCGCCGTGGTGGACGACTATTTCCTGAAGGCCGGTCTGTCGACCTATCTGACCTCGGTCACGGTGACCCAGGGCATGAACTTTCGCGAGGTTGCGGCCACCGCGCAGGCCGACACCAATCCGCTGTTCCTGCACCTGATGGGCATCGACCATTTTGACGCCAACAGTGCATCGGCAGCCGAACAGCGCGTGAACAAGGTCGAAATCATGCTGGTGCTCGATGTGTCCGGTTCGATGGCGCAGAACAGCAAGATCGCCAACCTGCGGACCGCGGCAGATGCCTTTGTTTCAACGGTTCTGACCGGTGACACCGAAAAGAAGATCTCGATCGGGATCGTCCCCTTCAATGGGCAGATCAACCTTGGGACGACGCTGGCCGCCCAATACAAGACCATCGACCCCAGCGGGGCCACCGACGTGAACTGCGTCGACCTTCCGGCGGCGGCCTATAACAGTTCCTCCTTGGCCAATTACGGCCTTGCCACATCGGCGACACCCTTGAGCCTGCCGATGACGTCGAATGCCGATACGTTCGACGGGACCAGCCAAAGCACGTCCTTTGTTGCGACCAACAACACCAGCTATGCCACCCCGGTGGCAGCCAACCTGTGGTGCCCGCCCAAACCCGGTAACATCGTCCGGCTGCCGTCGCAAAGCATCACCGACCTTCAGGCCGACATCAACGGGCTGACGGCGGTTGGCGCGACCTCGATCAACGCCGGCATGAAGTGGGGACTGGACCTTCTGGACCCCGCCACACGGCCGACCTTTGACGCGCTGATCAACGCGGGCAGCATGAGCGCTGACCTGACGTCGCGGCCCTTCGACTATACCGATCACGATGCGATGAAGGTGATCGTGCTGATGACGGATGGCGAGAACTATGCCGAAGAGCGGGTCAACGATCCCTACAAGGACGGGTTGTCGCCGATCTACCAAAGCTCGACGGACGGCAACTATTCGATCTTCCAAAGCAGCGTCGCGGCGCCGAACCAGTATTATGTGCCGCATCTCGGGACCTGGCAGTCAACGCCGTGGAACGGCACGGGCACCGCCGTGCAGAAGACCTGGCAGCAAGTCTGGGCCAATCTGCGCGTGAGCTATGTCGCCTGGCAGATGTATGCCCGCCCGCTTGGCGGTGCCAGCAGCAGCCTGCGGTCGTCGATCTACACCTCGCAGATGGCGGCCATGAAGACCCTGACCGTCACCACCGACATGGACACCCAGATGCAGGGTGTCTGCACGATGGCAAAGAACAACGGCGTCATCGTCTATGGCATCGCATTCGAGGCGCCGACCAACGGCCAGACCCAGATCCGCAACTGCTCGACCGATCCGGTCGCGGGATCGCACTATTTCAACGCCAGTGGCCTCGCGATTTCGACCGCCTTTGCCGCGATTGCCGACAATATCAGCCAGTTGAGGTTGACCCAATGATACGCCTGCCTGCCCGGGTTGCCGCCCGCCTTCGCAATACCCTTCACCGCGAAGACGGCACCGCGACGATGGAATTCGTTCTGGTTCTGCCGCTGATCATGATGATCTTCATGGCCTCGTTCGAGATCGGCATGTTGATGACGCGGTCGATCATTCTGGAACAGGCGGTCGACATGACCATGCGCGAGTTGCGGCTGGGTCATTACCCTTCCGTGACGAACTTTGTGCTGAAGCAGGAAATCTGCTCGCGCTCCATCATCTTTCCGGACTGCATGCACAGCATGAAGATCGAGCTTGACCGGGTCAGCACATCGAACTGGATCCTGCCGGCAGCTCCGCCGCATTGCATCAACCGCCATGATACGGCCGAACCGGTGGTCTCGATGAATGCCGGGCAGCAGAATGACCTGATGCTGGTGCGGGTCTGTGTGGTGTTGCAGGCGCTTTTTCCTGCGACGGGCATTGCACTTGACCTGCCCCTTGACAGTGGCGGCGGCTATGGCCTGGTCACGCGCACGGCCTTTGTGACAGAACCGAGTTGAGGGGCAGACAATGACGAATTTGCTGGCAATGTTGCGCCTGCCCCTGCGGGCCTTCGGACGGAACGAAGACGGCACCGTCGTCGCCGAGGCCGTGATCGTGCTGCCGCTGTTCCTGTGGGCCTATATCGCGCTGTTCGTCTATTGGGACGCCTTCCGCTCGATGAACACGGTCCAAAAGGCCGCCTTCACCGTATCCGACATCATCTCGCGTGAGCAGACCGGCATCAGTTCGGCCTATATCACCGGCCTAGGCACCTTGACCGAATACCTGATCGACGAGAACCAGAACGCGCGGATGCGGGTGTCGTCGGTGACCTGGAGTGCCACCAACAACCGGTTCGAAATTCACTGGTCGGCCTCGCCCAACAACACGATGACGCCGCTGACCACCGCGACGTTGCAGAATTACGCCTATGAAATCCCGACGATGTCGCCGGGCGACTTTGTGATCATCGTCGAGATGGAGGTCGATTACGTGCCAAGTTTCGCAATTGGCATGCCAAACCAGACCTTCAAGCAGTTCTTCGTGACGCGGCCGCGCTTCCTGCCGTGCCTGCCGCTGGACAACGTGTCCTGCCCGGTTTCCTGATCATTCTGATCCAGTTTTTCGATCAAGGCCGCTGATCGCCCGCGCCGATCAGCGGTCTGTGCATTTTCGCACCCTTTCCGGGCCGGGATCGGCAGCGTCACGGCTCTGGTCACGGCGCGGACGAGTGCCTAAATCTGGGCAATCAATTCAGGAGAGCCGCCATGTCGATCCGCCCCGTGACCAAGACCAACCTTGCCCAACCGACGATGGAGGGTGCGGGCGTGCGTCTGCACCGCGCCTTTGGCTTTGGCGACCCCAAGCGCATGGATCCGTTCCTTTTGTTCGACGACTTTCGCGGCGACCGGCCCGATGACTATCTGCGCGGCTTTCCCTGGCATCCGCATCGCGGCATCGAGACCATCACCTATGTCCTGGCAGGCTCGGTCGATCACGGCGACAGCCTGGGCAATCGTGGCACGCTGAAGGGCGGCGACGTGCAATGGATGACGGCGGGCTCGGGCATCCTGCATCAGGAAATGCCGACCGGCAATGCCAAGGGGCAGATGCACGGCTTTCAGTTGTGGGCCAACCTGCCCTCGCAACTGAAGATGACGGCGCCGCGCTATCAGGATGTGAAATCGGGCGACATCCCCGAGGTGACCGATGACGATGGCACCACGGTGCGGGTCATCATCGGCAGTTTCTGGGGCAAGACCGGTCCGGTCGACGGTATCGCCGCCGACCCGCAGTACCTTGACGTCTACGTGCCGCCGGGCAAACGCAAGTCTTTCAAGGTAGACACCTATCGACACGCCTTTGCCTATGTCTTTGAAGGCAGCGGCAATTTCCGCGACGCCAGCCGCCCGCGCGGCGTGCTCCTGGAAAAAGAACTCGACGGAGCAGAGGTCAATATCCGTGACCTGTCCGGCAACCGCACGCTGATCGAGTTCGGCGCGGGCGATGAGGTGACGGTGCAGGCGGGCGACAATGGCGTGCGGTTCCTGCTGATCTCCGGCGCGCCCTTGCAAGAGCCGGTGGCCTGGCACGGCCCGATCGTGATGAACACGCAAGACGAGATCAAGCAAGCTATGTCCGATCTGCGCAACGGCACGTTCATCAAGCCTGCGCATTGATGACCTTTTTGGAGGGGGCTTTCTGCCCCCTCCAAGGACCCCCACCCCCCGAGGATATTTGGTGACCAGTGATGGGCAGGGTTCCGGCCTCGGTGCCGATGCGCTATCAAGCGGCATGTTCTGGCGCGCGATGTTCATCTTTCTGGCTCTGACGGGTTGCAGCCCCTATCCCGTCTTTGTATGGCCCGCCGGACCGGTCGGGCCGCCGCCAACCCTGTTGCCAGCAGCGGCATTGACTGGACCGGACGCCAGCGTGACCGATGCACGCGGGGCGGCTCTGGCGGCGCAGGCAGCGGCACTCAAGCAACTGGTGGCCGCACACTAGCGCGCGTTGCACGCGGGCGCTGAAACGGCTAACAGGCGGGCGACAGCCAAAGACGAGGACCGCCATGCCAAATTCCGCCAAGCCTGACCTGCGCCTCGGCATTGCCGGACTGGGCACGGTGGGCATCGGCGTGGTCAAGATCATCCAGCGCCATGCCGATCTGATCGCCGCACGCTCTGGCCGCCGGGTGGTGATCACCGCCGTCTCGGCCCGTGACCGCACCAAGAACCGCGACGCCGATCTGTCGGCCTATGCGTGGGAGGCTGACCCCGTCGCCCTTGCACGCCGCGCCGATATCGATGTGTTCGTCGAGGTGATGGGCGGTCACAATGGCCCGGCCCGTGCCGCAATCGAGGCCGCGATTGCGGCGGGCAAGGATGTGGTGACCGCCAACAAGGCGCTACTGGCGCACCACGGCCACGATCTGGCGATCGCCGCAGAGGCCAAGGGTCTGCTGATCCGGTTCGAGGCCGCCGTGGCAGGCGGCATCCCGGTGATCAAGGCGCTGACCGAGGGGTTGGCCGCCAACCAGATCCGCCGCGTCATGGGGGTGATGAACGGCACCTGCAACTACATCCTGACCCGGATGCAGTCGGCGGGTCTGCCCTATGATCAGGTGTTCGAAGAAGCCCGGCAACTGGGCTACCTCGAGGCCGACCCCAACCTTGACGTCGGCGGTATCGACGCTGGTCACAAGCTTAGCCTCTTGGCCGCCATCGCTTTTGGCACCCGCGTCAGCTTTGACGCGGTGGAACTGGAGGGGATCGGGGCGGTTTCCATCGACGACATCACTCTCGCCGCCGACATGGGCTACCGTATCAAGCTCTTGGGAGTGGCGCAGATGACCGGTCGTGGGCTGGAACAACGCATGACCCCCTGCCTTGTGCCCGCCGAAAGCCCTTTGGGCCAGTTGCAGGGCGGCACCAACATGGTGGTGCTGGAGGGCGATGCGGTGGGCCAGATCGTGCTGCGCGGTCCCGGCGCCGGTGAGGGGCCAACCGCGAGTGCCGTGATGGGCGACGTCATTGACATCGCGCGCGGGCTCAGGCTGCCGACCTTTGGCCAGCCCGCCACCAGCCTTGCCACCCCCATTGCCGCCAAGACCGCCACCCCAGCCCCCTACTATCTGCGCATGACGCTGCTGGACAAGCCCGGCGCTCTGGCCAAAATCGCGACCTGTCTGGGCGAGGCCGGTGTCTCCATCGACCAGATGCGCCAGTACGGCCACCTTGGCGTCAACGCCCCGGTTTTGATCGTCACGCACAAGGCGACGCGCGACGACATCGACCACGCGGTCGGCCTGTTCGCCGGAACCGGGGTGTTGGTAGGCAAACCGGTGGTGCTGCGGATCGAGGCGGTGTGACTTGACAACATACCGCAGGGGGCCGAGCCTGCGGGGATGAGATTTCTGCCTGCCTTGATCATGATTGCCTTGCTTTGGACGGCGCGGGCCTTGGCTCAACCTCTCGCCGGGGCGGATGATCCGGCGTTCACAGAGGCGTTTTCGCGGCTTCTGCGGACCAACGACCCCGCCTCGATTACCGCCCTGCGCGACCTTGCGGCAGAAGGAAATCTGGCCGCGCTCGTTGCATTGCCTGTCGCGGAAATCTGGGTTCCGCCGCAAGGAAGCTTTGCAGCGCGCCGCGCCCTGCGGCAGATCGGCGGGCAGGCGATCGAAGACCTTGCCGCCAACGCCGATCCCTCAGCTAGCCTGTGGCATGGGGGCACCATCAATACCGACCTGCGCGCCGTGCTGGACCGTGGCCTCGGGCTGTACCGGTTGGGCGAGGCGCGAAAGGCAGATGTCCTGGTCGCGGCGGCATTCAACCATGACCCAGACATGGCTTTGCCGCCGGATTTTGCCGACCTGCCGGTCGATCCGCGCCTTTTGTCCAGCATTCTGGAGTTGCAACTGTATCACCACGACCCGTCGCTGTCCGCTTTGCAGGACGCCATTGACCGCGACCAGATCGGGGGCTGGATGACGCTGGCCGAAATTGGCCGCCGCGATCTTTTGGGTCACGGCAAGGCTGTGGTGGACGAGATCAAGCTGCCGAATGATGCCGGAACCCGTATTGCTGACGGACTGCGCAGCCGTGATCTGATGGCGCAGCATCCGCCTCCCGTTCCGGCCCCAACGGTGGCAAGCGCAATGGAAACCCTGATGCCCAGCCCGCAATTCGCCCCAGTGCGGGACTATTGCGCTGCCCGGTGCCCTGACACCACCTTGAAATGCGAAGCAGCATTCGTGACCCTGCTCGGCCACCCGGATGAAGCCATGGCGGCGGCCACACCACTGCATTCCGTGCTTGCCGAGGCAGAATTCTTCGCATCGCCGCGCGGCGCGCAGGTCTTGCTCGGATCGGCCATGCAGCACTGGCAGGACCGGCACTGGGAGACAGGCTTTACCGGTGACCTGACCGACAACCCGGCCTATCTTGCCGCCCGCGTGGTGGATGTCTGTTTTGCACAGGGCGCGTTGCAATCAATCAAGCCACTCCCTTTGTCGGACTGAGGATAAGGGAATGCACATGCCTTGACAGCTTGCGTTCGTTTGGAGGTCCCATGGCGATGACTTGGCTTCGACCTTTGTTGTTGTTCTTATTTCTCTGGGCATCCACTGCCCGGGCTGACCCCTTGGCCGGTGCCGATGACCCGGCCTTTCGCGCTGCCTTTGACCGGGTGCTGCGGGCCGATGATGTCGGGGCCATCGACGCGCTGCGGGATCTGGCGGCCCGGGGCAATACCGCGGCGCTGGTCAGTCTGCCGACGGTGCAGGGCTGGTTTCCCGTCGCGGACCCGCTGGCGCAAAGTCGCGCCGCGCGCCAGATCGACGGGCATTGGATCACCGACCTTGGCCGCGCCGCCTTCAAGCCCGCCGGGCTGTGGCGTGACGGCGAAATCTCGCCCCTGATGCGGGACCAGTTGAACCGGGCGTTGTGGCTTTACGATATGGGCGAGGATCGCAAGGGCGACGCGCTGCTGGAGGCGTGGTTCAACCACATGCCCGAGGCGGCCCCCCTGCCCGACGGCTTTGTCGGGCTGAAAGCCGCCCCGGCCCTGAAGGCGATGATCCTTTTGGACCATCTGACAAGGGGTGACCGCAAGGCTTTGAGCGTGCTGCAATACTGGCTGGATCTTGACCTCATCGAAGGCTGGATGGTCTTTGCCGAACTATCGGACCACGCACCGGTGATGGGGGGCGAACCGATCATGGCGAACCTGACCCTCGGTCCCAACGTCGGCGCGCGGCTGCAGGATGGGCGACGGGCCATTGGCCTGTTGTGGCACGAAGCTCCGGCCCCGCCGTTGCCGCCCGAAACTGTGGCCATGGCGCTGCACGATCTGATGCCGCGCCCGCAATTCGGCCCGGTCGTTGGCTATTGTAGTGCCGCCTGCCCCGGCACGATCCGGGCTTGCGAGGCGGCCTTTGTCACCCTGCTGGGGGCGCCCTATCACGCGGTTACCCCGGCCACCCCGCTGTCGCAGGTGATGGCGGAGCCCACGTTCTTTGCCACCCCGCGCGGCGAACAGGTGCTGCTGGCAGCAGCGGTCAAGCACCGCCTTGGGCTGGACCGCAAGGCCGACGTGGCCAGGCTGGTGGCGCAAAGTCCGGCCTTTACGGCAGCGCAAGCTACGAACACCTGTTTTGCCACCGGTGTGCTGCGCGCCTTGCAGCCTTTCCCGACTTCGCCGTA
>JANXPK010000159.1 GCA_025357355.1 Rhodobacterales bacterium | reverse complement strand
GAACTGCGCATCCTCAGCCTGCGGGGCCGCAGGCTGTGGCGGCTGAAACAGGCGGACGGTCAGGCCCTGTTGATCCCGGTCGATGCCAAGGGGGCAGAGCGGCTGTTTGACGCCTTCGCCAACCTGCCCGGCATGGACACCGCCGGTCTGGTCGCGGCACTGGAGCCTTCGGCGCTGCCGACCGCCGCAGCCCTGACGCTGGCTGCCGAAACAAGGGTGGTCTGGCGGCGGGCGGGCAAGGGCGTCGTGGCCGCCCCTTGAAGCTTTTGTAACACTTTGCGCCCGGTCTTGACTCGGGCCTGCGGGCAAGACAGGTCTAGCGCCTTGAAAACGTAACGCTGAAAAGGGGTCGCCCATGTCCATTCCTCAATCCGGTGGCGGCCCGATCGAAGACTTTGCGCAACTGGCCACGTTGCTGGAGTCCGGCTGCAAACCCCAATCCGATTGGCGCATCGGTACCGAACATGAAAAGTTCGGCTGGCTGACTGACACCCGCCGTCCGCTGCCCTATGCTGGCACGCGGTCGATCTCGGCGCTGTTCACTGGACTGGAACGCTTTGGCTGGACCCCGATCCGCGAGGGCGACAACGTCATTGGCATGACCCGCAACGACGCCAACATCTCGCTGGAACCGGGCGGGCAGTTCGAATTGTCGGGCGCGCCGCTGTCATCGGTCACCGGGGTTGCTGCGGAATTGCAGAACCATCTGGACGAGGTCCGCAGTATTGCCGATCCCCTTGGCATCCGCTTCATGGGCATCGGCGCGGCACCGGAGTGGCGAGGCGAGGATATGCCGGTCATGCCCAAGGGCCGCTACCGGCTGATGACCGACTATATGGGCCGCGTCGGCACCCACGGCACCCAGATGATGTACCGCTCCTGTACTGTGCAGGTGAACCTCGACTACGCATCCGAGGCTGACATGGTGAAAAAGCTGCGGGTTGCTCTGGCCTTGCAGCCGGTGGCGACGGCGCTTTTTGCCTCAAGCCCGTTCTTCGAAGGCAAGCTGAACGGCCACAAATCCTGGCGGTCGCGGATCTGGAGGGGGTTGGACAACAGCCGCACCGGCATGCTGCCCTTTGCCTTTGACGAGGGCTTTGGCTTTCAGGCCTATGTCGACTGGGTTCTGGATGTGCCGATGTATTTCGTCTACCGCGACGGCAAATATATCAATGCCCTGGGCCAGTCATTCCGCGCATTCCTGAAGGGCGAACTGCCCGCATTGCCCGGTGAAAAACCGACCCTGTCGGATTGGGCCGATCACATGACCACCGTCTTCCCCGAGGCGCGGGTCAAGAAATACATCGAGATGCGTGGCGCCGATTGCGGCGATCAGGCCCATATCGTGGCGCTGCCTGCGTTCTGGGTCGGCCTCATGTACAACCAGACCGCACTTGATGCCGCCTGGGGCCTGATCAAGGGCTTGGACGCCGCCACCCGTGAAGGTCTGCGGGTCGCGGCCTCTGTCAGTGCCCTGCAAGGGCAGGCCGAGGGCGTCAAGCTATTGGACCTCGCCCGAGCCGCCGTTGGCCTGTCGCACGCGGGCCTGGTGGCGCGCGGTCTGGGCGAAGAGCGGCTGCTGGCGCCGCTGGTGCAATCACTGGCCGCCGAAGAGGCGCAGGCCGACCGCTGGCTCAAACTCTATCACGGCGCCTGGGGCGGCGACCTGTCGCGGATTTACGAAGCGGCAAGCCTTTAGGGCGCGATCGGATCGGGTCCAAAGGCGTTGGAGCCTTCATCGCCGCGAATGGTGGTGAAATACAGCAGGATCAGCCAGCCGATCACTGGAATCACAAACAGCAGCAACCACCAGCCCGACCGCCCGGTATCATGCAGCCGCCGCGCTCCGACCGCCAGCGATGGCACCAGCACCGCCAGCGAATAGAGCCAGACCAGCGGCCCCGGCGAGTGCATGCCGTAGCCGCCCATTCCCATCATCCCGCCGCCGATGAAGCCGCTGAACAGCGCCCGG
>JANXPK010000153.1 GCA_025357355.1 Rhodobacterales bacterium | reverse complement strand
GGCGCCGGTGTCGGGCACACTGGAGCGCAAATTCTATGACGCGGGTGAGGTTGCGGGGTCTGGCGCGCCGGTATTGGCGCTGTTTCAGCCCGATCAGATCAAGGTCATCTTCTATTTGCCCGAGGTGGAGCGGGCGGGGTTCCATCTGGGCGATATGCTCAACCTTTCTTGCGATGGCTGTGCGGCGGGGCTGTCGGCACGGGTGACGCAGATGGCGTCGGACCCGCAGTACACGCCACCGATCCTGTACAGCCGCGACGAGCGCGGGCGGCTGGTGTTTCGCGCCGAGGCGCAGGTGACGGGCGCCGAGGGGCTGTTGCCGGGGCAGCCGGTGACGCTATGGCGATAGAGCTGGCCATATCGGTCAAGGGGCTGACCAAGGTCTTTGGCGGGCGCCGCGTGGTGGACGCCTTTGACATGGATGTGCCGAAGGGGGCGATTTACGGCTTTCTGGGGCCGAACGGGTCGGGCAAGACCACGACGATCCGGATGATGTGCGGACTTTTGACGCCGGAGGCGGGGGAGGGGACGTGCCTTGGCTTCGACATCCTGCGCCAAAGCCAGCAGATCAAGGAGCAGGTTGGTTACATGACGCAGCGGTTCTCGCTTTATGAGGATCTGACGATCAGGGAGAACCTTGATTTCATCGGGCGGATGTTTCGGTTGAAGGAGCGCAAGGACCGCGTGCAGGCGGCGCTGGAGCGGTTGGGGCTGGCGGACCGGGCGGGGCAGTTGGCGGGGTCGTTGTCGGGCGGCTGGAAGCAGCGGCTGTCGCTGGCGGCGTGCATGTTGCATGAGCCGCGGCTTTTGATGCTGGACGAGCCGACGGCGGGGGTGGACCCCAAGGCACGGCGGGATTTCTGGGATGAAATCAGGGCGTTGGCGGAGAAGGGTGTGACCGTGCTGGTATCGACGCATTACATGGACGAGGCGGTGCAATGCGACGCGCTGGCCTATATCGCCTATGGCAAGAAGCTGATCGCGGGACCGGCGCGGGAGATCCCGGCGATGGTGGGGCTGACGACCTGGGCGGTCGAGGGGCCGGAGATCGCCGCGCTGGAGGCCCGGCTGCGCGC
>JANXPK010000144.1 GCA_025357355.1 Rhodobacterales bacterium | reverse complement strand
ACTTGCGCGGGTAAAGCAGTTTTGGCCGGGCAAGGTTCGGCCGGGTGGCGCGGCTTGGCGGCATCGCGCCATTGGCGGGAAGGCTGGTCACCGGCCAGCCGGTGAACAGCTGCGATCCGGTCGAGATGGTGACGCGCCCGTCAGACAGCGTGCGCACCACCTCGCCCTGCGCGCTGATCCGGGTTGCGATATCGATGGTTCTGAACATTTTGGCCTCTGCCGATGTGGCGCCCGTTTGCCTTCTAGATCGGTGTCGGTGGCCAAATCGCAAGAGCGGACGGAAAAACACTTCGTGATCCGGGTTCATGGCCTGTCGCAGCGGATCGAAGCCTTCCACAAAACGCTCAGCACTCCCGTGCGGTCGTTTTTCGCGAACTCGAGCGAATAAGGACCGCAAGGGACCGATGAGCGGGGGCGAAAGGTTGCACGGTGCAGTCTGTAAGCACGGGATGCGGCAGTGTTGCCAGTGGCAGCGTCCGCCGCTATTCAGGAGCCGCCACTTTTCAAGACCGCCGCACCCAAGTTCAGCCAAAAAGGCCGATGACGCGATGACGAGCCCCAGGATCGCCTGCATTGGCGAATGCATGATCGAGTTGAGCCAGATCGACCTTGGCAGCGGTGCCGCCCATGTCGGCTTTGCTGGCGACACCTTCAACACGGCGGTCTATCTGACGCGGCTGGGCTGCGAAGTCAGCTATGTCACCGTTCTTGGCACCGACAGCTTTTCGACGCGGATGCTGCAGATGATGGCCGCAGAGGGCATCGACACCGGGCTGGTCGGGCGTCATGACAGTCGCCTGCCGGGCCTTTATGCCATCGAGACCGACGATGCGGGCGAGCGGTCGTTCCGCTATTGGCGCGAGGCCTCGGCGGCGCGGATGCTGTTTTCGGGGGCCGGGGCACGACTGGAGGATTTGGCACGGTTTGAGGTGATATATCTGTCGGGGATCACGCTGGCCATTCTGCCGCCCGAACGGCGTGCGGCGCTGATTGCGGCGTGCGGTGATCTGCTTCGGCAGGGGCGGCAGGTCGTCTTTGACCCCAACCACCGGCCCCGGCTGTGGCCAGAAGAGGCTGTGGCGCGGGCGAGTTTCGATGCGATGTGGCGGGCGAGTTCGCTGGCGCTGCCGTCTTATGACGATGAGGCGCGGCTTTATCCGGCGCTGGCGCCTCGCGACGTGGTGGCGCGGATTGCGGCATTGGGGCTTGGCGAAGTGGTCCTGAAGAACGGAGCGGAGGGGCCGCTGATCGGAGTGGCCGGAGGGCTGACGCAGACGGCGCTGCCCAAAGTCGCCCGGGTTGTCGATACCTCGGGCGCCGGTGACAGCTTCAACGCGGGCTATCTGGCGGCACGGCTGGCTGGGCAAGGGCCGCTGGCGGCGGCGGCGGCGGGGCATCGGCTGGCGTCTGTGGTGATCGGCCACCACGGTGCCGTAATCCCGCGAGAGGCCATGCCAGGGGCGTGAAGAGGCGGCTAGCGGGGGCGTGGTCCAAGGTTCGGACAATGAATATTATTCCTATATAACAGATAGATAGAGCGGGATGATTCTGGATGGAATCGCGCGACATCATCTGACGGATGACCAATGCTGCCTTGCATCCTCTCAACCAGTGCTGTCAGAGGGCCATGACCGACCGCCGGGTGGGCATCCATCGGTTGTGGTCAAAGCTGTGTGGCCGAGATCCCCAACCGGCAAGCCTTGTGACGACGGTCAGGAATGCCCGCCCTGGGGGGCGGTCGGGCATTGCCCGGCGCTGCGCTTGTCACCGGGCAAGAAACATGAGATCCGGTTCGATCTAGAAGTGCCTCGCCCTAAGTCTGCAAAGCGCGTCACAAAGGATGGGCGTCCTGCAAAAGGTCGGTCCGGCACGGCAGCCGACGCCGGGTCCCGCCCTCGCCCACAAGGTCTATGAAACCTGCACCGGGGCTGACCTCGGCAATGCCTTCGCCTGAGGGCCAGGTTATGGCACCAAGGACGTGGCGCACCTCAGCCACCCCGTCGGGCTTCAACTCCAGCGCGCCGGGGCCGGTCAAATCGGCCTCGCTCGACAAGCCCAGCATATGCCCGGCCGCGCCTTCTTCGACGCCCAGACACCCGAAATGGCGACCAGACCATGGTGCATA
>JANXPK010000083.1 GCA_025357355.1 Rhodobacterales bacterium | reverse complement strand
CTATCGGGGAGGCGCCTGCCTGCCCCCGGGCAGGCGCCTTCTGCGCCCACCCCAGGCAGGCGCCTCCCCTTCCTCACCATAGTTCCCGACCCAATCCCCCTTGCCTTGCGCTGGCGCGCGGCGGCAATCGGACCGATGAGGGCGACACTGTAGCCCTCATCAGACGGTCCTCTGGCACTGGTGGCGAAAGCGGCCATCATGATGTTTCCATCACAATTGATCGCGCTCTAAAAACAAACCGGTCCGAACCCCGGCCCCCTACAGCGCCAGCACCTGTGCCGGGTCCAGAAGCCAGGGTGCTATGATGCCGCAGGTATCGGCGAGCGGCAGAAGGCAGGTCGGCACCTCCATCCCGATCACCTCGCGCATGAAGCCTGCGCGGGCCAGACAGCGGCTCAGCACGTCGGGGAAGTGCTGGGCCAGATCGGCTTGCAACGTCTTATCCGCGATCACATAGCCGTCCTCCATCCGGGTCGAGGCATAGACTTCATGCCCCGGAATGACATCCATCTGCATCGCCATCCCGCTTGCCAAAGGCTCCACCGACCCCTCGTAAATCGGCGACGACAGCCATTCATCCATGCCGATCAGATGGCCGGGGTTAAGGAACAGCCCGAAGGTGTCAAACGGCAGCGCCGCCTGCATCGCGGTCCAGACCGCACGCCCCGCGACCCTCGGCTGCATCATTCCGCACCACGCCGACATCGCCGCCAGATAGGGTCCGGCAAAGACCTCGACATAGTCCCGCGCCGCCTCGGGCAAGTCCGCCGCCCCCAGTGCCGCCCAACCCGACCGGCAGATGTTGGCCCCCCAGTGACAGACGTTGAACGACAGCGGCACCCCGCGCCGGATCACCTCGCCCGTCGGCCCCGACAGCCCCTGTGCCGCCCGCCCGCCGGTGGCGAAGGTCGAATGGCATCCCAGCGGCAGCCCGCCGACCCGTCCAGCCTCATAGGCGGCAAAGTCGGTCATGCCGTCGTGAAAGGCAAAGGCCATCCGGCGCAGGGCGGCAGCGGCCATGTGGTTGGAAAACTCCAGCCTGGCAATCTCGCGCGCATCCACACGGGCGCGCAGGCCGTGGCTGGGGTGCATCATCAGGTCAGTCGCATTCTCGACCCGCCCTGCAATCGCGCGCAACGGATCGGCCAGAAACGCCGGGATCTCCAACGCCGTCGCCGGATCGTCCACTTCGGTCGGGCCATAGTATTTCCACCCCACGGTGCCGATCCTGGCCCCCGCTGGCACCGCCTCTGCCAGCAGGTCCACGATCCGCCGCGATCCACGCGGCTGCGATTGCAACGACAGGCTGGCGCACAGTTCGGCCTGGATGTCGCCCGCGGCGACCAGCGGCGAAATCGCCGTATAGGGCAGGCATTCGTTGCCTGCGAGCAGCAGCGCTTGCTTGGCAGTCACCACCAGAACCGCCTCTTCAAAGCGTGGATCAAACCCGGTCAGCCAGTGCAGGTTGGCGAAATGCTCGCGGTCGCCGTAGACCACGACCGCTGCATAGCCCCGCGCCCTGGCCTGCCGCCGCAGCGCCGCCAGACGCGCCCGCGCCTCGGGCAGGCTCAGGGGTGGCGGCACTTCCGGTATCCCGAAATGCGGCCAGTCGATGCGGATGAGATGGGCCATCGTGTCCTCCTGTACATCCGCACGCTATCCTCGCCCCGCGCCCCTGTCACCCGTCTTGCCAATCCGCATTCATGTGCCTATATGTCGCGTCGAGAGGTTGGCGCGGGCAGGTGCCTCGCCAACCCGGTCAGGTCCGGAAGGAAGCAGCCGTAACGAGCCCCACTTGGGTCGTTGTCAGCCTCTCACCGCGTAACCCTGGCTGGAGGACAGATCATGGCAAAGCTTGCATCCCTCCGGGCGGGGTCGTTCTGAGCCTTAGGCTCAACCACCTCGCCTTTGACGTTGAACCGGCTGTCCGATGACGGCCTTTGACTTCTCATGCGAGGACCATCCCTTGATGACAAACCCAATCCTTGCCGCCCTCGGCTGGACGGCCGATTTCGTGCGCCAACTGGAACTGGACGAACTTGCCACCACCACCCCCGCCCGTGTGTGCGGCGTGCACCGCAACCGGATCGAAACCCTGACAGCCGAGGGTCCGCTTGACCTGATCCCGGCGTCTGACCTCAACACCGGCGATGTCGCCGTGGGCGACTGGGTGCTGGCGCGCGGTGAGGTGGCGCTGCGCGTGCTGGATCGCCGCACCGAACTGGCCCGCAAGGCCGCAGGCACCGGCATGGCGCGGCAATTGATCGCGGCCAATGTCGATACCGCGCTGATCGTGTCGTCGTGCAACGCCGATTTCAACGTCGGGCGGCTCGAGCGCTATCTGGTGCTGTGCGCCAGCAGCGGGATCGAGCCGGTTCTGGTCTTGACCAAGGCCGACACCTGTGCGGACCCTGACGGCTTTGTGACGCAAGCTCTTGCCTTGCAGCGCGGGCTAGCCGTGGTTGCCCTGAACGCCCATGGCGGCCGGGTCCGCGCGGAACTGGCCGACTGGTGTCGCAAGGGCCGCACGGTGGTGCTGCTCGGTTCGTCCGGTGTCGGCAAGACCACGTTGTCCAACGCGCTGACCGGGGGGGACGCTGCGGTGCAGGACATCCGCGACGACGACGCCAAGGGCCGCCACACCACCACGGCGCGGTCGCTG
>JANXPK010000036.1 GCA_025357355.1 Rhodobacterales bacterium | reverse complement strand
CGGATGGTGGCTGGACTGGAAGAGGTGACGGCGGGACGGGTCAAGATCGGCGACCGGGACGTGACCCAGGTCGAGCCCGCCAAACGCGGCGTGGCGATGGTGTTTCAGAACTATGCGCTTTATCCGCATTTGACGGTGGCGCAGAACATCACCTTTTCGCTGTCGTTGGCGGGCGAGCCCAAGGCCAAACAGGCCGAAGCAGCGGCGCGCGTCGCCAAAACCTTGCAGATGGAAGACCTGCTGGGCCGCCGCCCTGCCGAACTTTCAGGCGGGCAGCGGCAGCGGGTGGCGATCGGTCGGGCTTTGGTGCGCGATCCGCAGGTGTTTCTGTTTGACGAGCCTTTGTCAAACCTCGATGCCCAGTTGCGCGGCCAGATGCGGCTGGAACTGGCGCGGCTGCATGCCGATCTGGGCCGGACCATGGTCTACGTTACCCACGATCAGGTCGAGGCGATGACACTGGCCGACAAGATCGTGGTGCTGGACAAGGGACTGATCAGCCAGTCCGGCGCGCCGCTGGATCTGTACAACGCCCCCGCCAATCGCTTTGTCGCCAGCTTCATCGGCTCGCCGTCGATGAACTTTCTGCCCGCGACCGCAACATCCGGTCCCAACGGCTTGCTGCTGCGTCTGGGCGATACCACTGTCACCCTGCCTGCCCGCGCCGAATTTTTCGGCGAGCGGCAAGTTGAACTTGGTGTGCGGCCCGAGGATGTGGCGCTAACCAGCGCGGGCGATGGCAGTCTGGCGGGCCGCGCCATGGTGATCGAGGCCTTGGGCAACACCACCTTCGTCCATGTCGACACCGCCCTCGGCCAAGTCAATGTCGAGGCCGACCCGGCAATCCGGGTGGACGCCGGGGCGAATGTCGGGCTGAGATTCACGACCGAAAAGGTCCATGTCTTTGATGAGACGGGCATGGCGTTGAAACGCTTGTAGCGTCGCAGATTGCCTCTGGGATCGCCGCAACCTGCGGCGTAGCTTGCAATCGAACGTGAATACAGGGCGAACACGATGGACAACACACCGCGCAACGGCGGCCAGCTTCTGGTGGACTGCTTGTTGGGGCTCGGGGCGGTCAAGGCGTTCGGCGTGCCAGGGGAAAGCTATCTCGCGGTGCTGGACGCGCTTTACGACACGGTGGGACGGCTCGACTATGTGCTGTGCCGCAATGAGGGTGGGGCAGCGTTCATGGCGGCGGCCTGGGGCAAACTGACCGGTCAGCCCGGCTTGTGCTTTGTAACGCGCGGGCCGGGGGCCGCCAATGCGATGATCGGGGTGCATACAGCGCGGCAGGATTCTGCGCCGATGATCCTGTTTGTCGGCCAGATCAGCACCGACATGCGCGAGCGCGAGGCGTTTCAAGAGGTCGACTACCGCGCGACCTTTGGCAAGATCGCCAAATGGGCCGTTGAAATCGACGAGGTCGACCGCATCCCCGAGCTGATTGCGCGGGCCTGGACGGTGGCGACAACCGGCCGTCCTGGCCCGGTCGTGGTGGCGTTGCCCGAGAACATGCTGACAGCACGGACGACGGTTCCGCCTTTGGTGAGACCGGCCCGCATTCACCGCGCCGCCCCCGCCGCAACCGCGATGGCCGAGGTGCATGACCTGCTGCGAACCGCTTGCAGACCATTGATCCTGATGGGCGGCGCCAACTGGACAGAGGCCGGGCGCGATGCCTTGCGGCGCTTCGCCGAGGCCGCGGCGATCCCGGTGGTCGCGGCGTTCCGGTTTCAGGACCAGTTCGACAACCACTCGGCAGCCTATGTCGGCGAGGCTGGGGTCGGCATGCCTGCCCATGTCAAGGCGCTCATCCGCGAGGCCGACCTGATATTGGCGATCAATGTGCGCTTTGGCGAGATGACGACTGATGGATATACCTTGCTGTCAGTGCCGGTGCCGCAGCAGGCGCTGATCCACGTCCATCCTTCGCCGGACGAGATTGGCAAGATCTACGTGCCCACAATCGGGATTCCGGCGGACCCCAGCGAATTTGCCGCTGCGCTTGACGGGCAGGTCGGCAACTGGGCTGAACGGTCGCGGGCGGCGCGGGCAGAGTATGAACAATCGTTCGATTTACTGCCGCTGCCGTCGCCGGTGGATATGGGTGAGGTCATGCGGTGGCTGCAGAGCCATTTGCCGCAAGACTGCATCCTGACCCATGGCGCGGGCAACTTCACCGTCTGGCCCGACAAGTTCTACCGCTTTGGCAGGAAGGCGCGGCTTTTGGGGCCGCAGTCGGGGGCGATGGGCTATGGCCTGCCCGCCGCCATCGCCGCCAGCCTGGCCTTTCCGGACCGCCGGGTGGTGTGCTTTGCCGGGGATGGCGATTTCCAGATGAACTGTCAGGAGCTGGCCACGTTGCGCCAGCACGGTGCCACGCCGATCGTACTGATCCTGAACAACGGGATTTACGGCACGATCCGCGCGCATCAGGAGCGTGAATATCCCGGGCGGGTTTCCGGCACCACGATGTTCAGCCCCGATTTCGTGGCCCTCGCCAAGGCTTACGGGCTGCATGCCGAGCGGGTTGAACGGACCGCCGATTTCGCCGGGGCGTTTCAGCGGGCTGAGGCCTTTGGTCACGGCGCGGTGCTGGATCTGGTGATTGCACCGGAAGCGATCACCCCGCGCCAGACCCTGTCGCAGATCCGCGCGGCGGCATTGGCTGCCAAACCCTAGCGCCGGTGCTGCATATGAACGCAGGGTTGGAAATTTCGTGCGGGCCCGGAAATCCAGGCCACCTGTCACGGAATCGATTCACAAACCGGTCAGGATCAGGCGCGAAGGCGTCCCCGCCTTCGCCTGGGAGCCCGCGTCTGTCCCCGCAGCTGGGCCGAAAGATTTCCCCGGGTTTCGCCCCTGAACCTGTCCCGGTTCGGGGGCATTTTTTTCCTGCTGGGCAAAGGGACGCCGAGCCTTTTGGCGGGGTTCCGCCTTGTCGGACACCGGGGGTCTTTGCGCCCGGCGGCGTCCGTGACTAAGGTGCCGCCAAAGAGGAGAGCACCATGGCATTCGGAACTGCAATCCGCACTTTCTGGGAGGGCCGCTGGCATGACGCCGATCTGGCGGTGATGAAGGCAGCCGATCACGGCATCTGGCAAGGCTCTTCGGTGTTTGACGGCGCGCGCTATTTCGACGGCATGTGCCCGGACCTAGAGGCGCATTGCGCCCGCCTGAACCGGTCGGCCGAGGCGATGATGATCACGCCAACGCGGGATGCCGCCGACATGGTCGCGATCATCCGCGAGGGTTTGCACGCCTATGGGCCGGGGCAGGCCATCTATATCAGGCCGATGTACTGGGCGCTGCACGGCTCCGACCTCGGGATCGCACCGATGGCAGGGGCGACCGGATTTGCGATCTCGCTGGAAGAGGTGCCGATGCCGGATGCCAGCTTTGCCACTACCCTGACCACCACCCGCTTTCGCCGCCCGGTGCTGGAAGATTCGATCTGCAACGCCAAGGCGGGGTGTCTTTACCCCAACAACGCAAGGATGCTGGTCGAGGCGCAGGCCAAGGGGTATGGCAACGCCCTCGTCGCGGACGCCCTGGGCAATCTGGCGGAAAGTGCGACGGCCAATGTGTTTCTGGTCAAGGATGGCGTGGTTTTCACCCCCATCCCGAACGGCACCTTTCTGGCCGGGATCACCCGGGCACGCCACATCGCGAACCTGCGCGCTGTCGGGGTCGAGGTACGCGAAACGGTGCTGACCTTTGCCGATGCCCATGCCGCCGACGAGGTCTTTCTGTCGGGCAATTTCGCCAAGGTCACGGCGGTCAAGGAATTCGACGGCACCCTCTACCGGACCCGCGCAATGACCGACCGGGTTCGTCGTCTTTATCTGGACTGGGCCGCCGGTCAGGGTTAGGACTTGCGCGCAAGGAGAACCTTGATGCGCAAGTTTCTGGTCGTGCTGGACGAGACCCGCGAATGCCTGAACGCCATGCGGTTTGCCGCCCTGCGCGCCGCCCATACCGGTGGCGGGGTGCAGATCCTGTCGATCATCCCGCCCGAAGAGTTTCAGCACTGGATGGGCGTGGCCGACCTGATGCGCGCCGAAGCCCGTGAGCGGATCGAGGCGCATTTCGAGGTCTTCGCCAAATGGATGCGCGACAAGCAAGGGGTCAATCCGGAACTGGTCATCCGCGAGGGCGATCCCCTGACCGAGATTCTGGCGCAGGTGCGCGATGACCCGGATATCGGCATTCTGGTCTTGGGCGCCAACCACGAGAAATCCGGGCCGGG
>JANXPK010000832.1 GCA_025357355.1 Rhodobacterales bacterium | reverse complement strand
GCGCGCAGTGCGTCCAGTTGCCGCCGTGCTCGGGCCGGCAGCGCTGGTACGCCTGCTTGGCGACGAACTCCTCCTTGGTCGGCGCCATCGCCCCGGCCTCGGCGACCGAATAGGCGCGGATGATGAACAGTTGCGCCACCGCCCCCAAACCGCCCAGCAGCAGAAACATCGGGATGCTGGCCCACGCAATCGGCTGCCAGTAGAAGGGCAGGACCGCCGAACACAGGATCATCCCCGACAACGAGGCGTAGATCATCGAGGCCCACGGGCTTTCGCGGCTGCCAACCAGCCGGGTCAGGAGCATGTTTGCGGCGTAGCAGAAGGCGCACAGGATCGGTAGCACGGCCGCAACCGAAAACACACCCAACCCCGGCCGGATTACGATCAGCGCCCCTGCAAGCGCCATGATCACCCCGACGATCCGCGCGGCCCCCAGTCGTTCGCCCAGAAACAGCGCCGCGCCGAGTGTGATCAGCACCGGATTGATGTCGGCCAGGGCGGTAGCCTCGGCCAGGCCGATGAAATTCAGGCTGGCAAAGAAGAAGACGGTGGCCCCCAGTTGCGTCAACGACCGCGCGACGTGCCACCACGGCATCGTGGTCGCAAGCGACGGGGCAAAGCGGCGGCCCAAATACAAAAGCACGAACAGGAAATGCCCGGCGAAGCGGGCCCAGATCACCTCGATCGTCGGATAGGACTGCATGAGGGCCTTGGCGACCGCGTCCATCGCCGTAAAGCAGAAGATGGCGCAGGCCAGCATGATCACACCCTTGCGGGTCGCGGCGTCGCGGGAAAGGGTGGTCGCGGTCACATCAGCCTCAAGGTTTGGTGGCGGAGGCTATGATCAGTTCCGCGGCAGGCGCAAGGTGCCGCGCCTTACTCTTCCGGCGTCACCAGCACAATCTCACCTGCACCCTCCAGTTGGCGGATAGCGGTCACCACGATGGACATCGCCTCTTCGGCGTCTTTTTCGCGGATCTTGCCGCGCCCGGCAATCTCTTCGCGCAGGCTTTGGGTCATGCGCTGCGACAGGTTGGCCAGGATATGGTCGGCGCATGGTTCCTGTTCGGGGTTCTTCATTGCAGCGGCAAGGGCCGTGACCAGCACCGGCTGATCGATGATGCGCACGACCTTGGGCACATCGCGCGGCGCCAGTTTGGCTTTGATATGTTCAAACGTGAAGATCGCCTTGCGCACGCTTTGGGCAAATTCGGCGTCGGTTTCTTGCAGGCTCTTGAGGACGTCATCGCGGGTCAACGCGGCGGCGATGTTGAGGATGGCGCCGACCCGGGCGCCGGCGTCGACGTCAAAGGCCTTGACTGGCTGCGAGTCGACCTGTGTGGCCAGCGAAAGGCCGATGCGGCGGACCGTGTCGGGGTCGATATTGCCGGTCAGCGACACGGCATAGGCGACCGCGCGAGCTTTTTCGCCGGGAAGCTTGCCCAAAAGCTCTGCCGCTTTCCGGATCGGCAGTTTGGACAGTGCGACGGCCGCCACTTCGATGCTTTCCTCGGCCAGCGCGGTGGCCAGCACGTCGACGGAGACCGAAGTCAAACGCTCCCACGGATCGGCGGTAGAGGATGATCCGGTCATGCGCCGCACGCGGGAGGCGGCACCGGCGGACATATGGCCGTCCATCATGGCGAGCGCACCCTCGATCCCGCCCGGGAAGGACAGACCCACTTCGTCCATCTCGGCCAGAAACTCCGCGACCACAGCCTGCAGGGTCGCGCGGTCGACCCGCCGCATCTTGGCGATCTGCTGGGCAATGGCCGACTGCATATCCTCTGGCAGGCCGGAGATCTTCAGCGGCGAGCCTTCCGACACCAAGAGCCGCACGATGATGGCGGCCTTTTCACGTGGCCTTATGGCGGGCGGCGCGGCGTCGCCGTAGGCGGTCAGGTAACTGCCGTCCGGCGCCATGCGCGTCAACATAGCGGGAGACATGGCCATGGCACCTCCGATTCTTCTGAATGCAGGGGCAGAGTGTCAGGGCGCAGTTAAGGGGCAGTGAATGCGGGCCGCTTCAGGGGCCAAAGACCCGGGCAAAGATCGTATCGACATGTTTGGTGTGATAGGCCAGATCGAACTTTTCCTCGATCTGGGCCGGGGTCAGCACGGCTGTCACCTCCGGGTCGGCCAGAAGCTCGGTCTTGAAATCGGCGCCGTGTTCCCAGACTTTCATGGCGTTGCGCTGCACCAGACGGTAGCTGTCCTCGCGGCTGACACCAGCTTGGGTCAGGGCCAGCAGCACCCGCTGGCTCATCACCAGCCCGCGGAATTTGTTCATGTTGGCCAGCATGTTGGCCGGATAGATCACCAGTTTTTCGACCAGTCCTGCCAGCC
>JANXPK010000830.1 GCA_025357355.1 Rhodobacterales bacterium | reverse complement strand
GCTTGCGGTTGAAGTCGCCCTCCAGCCCGTGGCCGATCGCTTCATGCAGCAAGATACCGGGCCAGCCGGGGCCGAGGACGACATCCATCATTCCAGCAGGGGCGGCGACGGCGTCGAGGTTGACAAGGGCAATCCGCAGCGCCTCGCGGATCTGGGCCTGCCAGTAGGCGGGTTCCAGCAGGCGGGCGAGGCCGTGGCGGCCACCGCCGCCGGTCGAGCCCTGTTCGCGGCGTCCATTCTGCTGGACGATGACCGAGACGTTGAGGCGGGCCATCGGCCGGATGTCGTTGAGGCGCAGGCCCTCGGGGCGGAGGATTTCCACCTCTTGCAGACCGGCGGCGATATTGGCCGAGACCTGAATGACGCGGGGGTCAAGGGCGCGGGCATAGGCGTCGAGTTCCTTAAGGAGGTCGATCTTGCCGGCAAAGCTGGCATCCGCCATCGGATCGGCGTCGGTATAGAGCCGGATGTTGGTGCCTTTGGGGCTGGCAGCGAGGATGCCGCCGCCGTCGCCGACGGCAATACGGGCGGTCTGTGCCGCCCGGCGCAAGGCAGTTTCGGAGATTTCAGTTGAATGGGCGTAGCCTGCCACTTCGCCCCGGATCGCGCGCAGGCCAAAGCCCTCGGAGGCGTCGTAGCTGGCGGTCTTGATGCGGCCATCGTCCAGCACGATGGTCTCGGACCGGCGGCGTTCCAGAAACAACTCACCATCATCGGCCCCGGCGGTCGCTTCACGCAGGGTGGCAAGGGCTGCGGCTTCGTCCAGATGGGTGTCGAACGGGCGGAAGGGGGCGTCGGTCATGGCGAGCCTTTCGGGGAAGGGACTGGCGCAAAGGTAGGGGTTGGCACGGCCGCCTGCAAGCCGTGCCTGCTGTCGTTTGTCCGTGAGAGGGGCAACAGCTGCGGTCAGGCGGGGGTGGTATCTGGGCCAAACGCTGTCTTTCGGGGCAAGACCGCGCGACAACAACGGTGCGTCCAGAGGCGCCGGGCACATAATGCGCGGGAATGGGGCGGTTTGTCGCCACAGTTTCTCTTGTCGTTACGCGACTAATATGGTTTCACGGCAACCGGAAACAAGGGATTCTGCCGCAGCACTGGGCAGAGCCGAAAAGGTGGCCGCAAGCCGCCCTTTGAACGGGAAAAGAACATGCGTCTTCTGACCTCTCTTTACGGTCTTGCAACTCTCTCGCTGGTGTCGCTGCCAGGGGGTGCCGCCTTGGCGGATGCGTTGAAACAAATTGGCGCACCGGCGGCTGGCGGGATGGGCTTTCAGCCGGCCTCAAGCCCGACGGCGGTGGATGCGCAGAACCTTGACCACATGTTGTTGATCATCATCAGCGCGATCACGGCCCTGGTTTGCGTCGCGATGCTTTATGTGATTTTCCGCTTCAACGCCAAGCGCAACCCGGTTCCGGCCAAATTCACCCATAACTCGCCCCTGGAAATTGCCTGGACGCTGGTTCCGATCGTCATTCTGGTGTTCATCGGCTCGTTCTCGCTGCCTGCGCTGTTCTTTCAGCAGGAAATTCCGGTGGCGGACCTGACGGTGAAAGTGACCGGCAACCAGTGGTACTGGACCTATGAATATCCCGATGCCGGCGTCCACTTTGACAGCAACATGATCGGCAATGCCGCGACGGTCGACACCAAGGCCGATCCGGGTGTGACGCCCTACGTGCTGGACAAGGCGATGGAAGCCAAACTGGTCAAGGCGGGTTATTCCAGGAACGATTTCCTGCTCGCGGTCGATAACCCGATGATCATTCCGGTCGGCAAGACCATCGTGGTGCA
>JANXPK010000817.1 GCA_025357355.1 Rhodobacterales bacterium | reverse complement strand
CTGAACCACATCCGTCTGGGGCTGCAGGCGGGCGTTCAGGTGTTCACCGAAAAGCCGGTTGTCGTCAGCATCGAGGAAACCCTGGAACTCGCCCGTCTGCTGTCCCTGCATGGTGGTGTCAACCGCTGCATGGTCGGGCTGGTCTTGCGCTATTCGCAGCACATGGTGGACCTGCGCACCGCACTGAATGCGGGTCTATTAGGCCAGATAGTCTCGTTAGAAGCCAACGAGCACATCGCCCCCTACCACGGTGCCTTCTTCATGCGCGACTGGCGGCGGATGGTCGATCTGTCGGGCGGTTTTCTGCTGGAAAAGTGCTGTCACGACATCGACATCTACAACATGATCACCGCCTCGCGGCCGCAGCGCGTTGCCAGTTTCGGCGGCCGCAAGTCGTTCGTGCCCGCCAACGCCCCCGCCTCAAACGAAGAGGCGCAGATTTTTCATGTCAAGAAGTCGGTGTGGAATTCGGTCGATGATCCGTTCCATTCGGACGGTGACATCATCGACTATCAGACCGCAATCCTGCAATACGAAAGCGGCGCCAGCCTGGCCTTTCACACCAACCTCAACACCCCCGATGAACACCGGCATTTCTGCGTGATGGGCACGCATGGCATGGCCGAGGGCGACTTTGTGCGCGGCTATCTGCGCATCACCGCCCGCGATGGCACGCGGCTGGCTGATTACGACTATACCCAGGGTGCCGCGATGAAAGGTGCGCATTACGGCGCGGACGAGATGATGTGCGCCGACATCGCCAGATACTTGCGCGGGCAGTCGAAAGGTCTGCCAGTGTCGATTCTGGATGCAATGGAGGCCGGAATTGCCGCCATCGCCGTCGATCAGGCCCGCAATTCCGGCACCATCGTCGATCTGACCGACACCTGGGCCAAGCTTGACAGCTTTGGCCTGCGTCCATGACCGACCCCGGTGCACATATGCGGGCAGAGATTGCGGAGAGCCCGGGCGTCTTTGCCCGGACGGTTGCCGCCGGTCTGGCGCCCGCCGCCCGCACCGTCTTGCACGCCCTCAACCCCGCCGAGGCTCGCGCCTTTTACACGATCGCCCGGGGCTCATCGGACGCGGCGGCCAACATACTGGCTTACGAATTCATGCGCGAGACGGCCAAGCCGATGACCAGCCTGCCGCCATCGGTGTTCTCTCTGGGTCAGGGCGTTGACCTGACCGGCGCCATCTGCCTTCTGGTGTCGCAATCGGGCGCCAGCGATGACCTCGTCCGCTCGGCCAAGGGCGCGCGGGCCAATGGCGCTGCGGTGATCGCCATCCTGAACCAGAGCGGCTCTGCGGTCGAGGCGCAGGCCAACCTGACGCTTTCCATTGGCGCAGGACCAGAGTTGGCCGTGCCCGCGACCAAGACGGTTATCGGCTCTGTTGCGGCCGGAATGACCCTGCTGTCGGCGCTGGTTCCCAGCTATGCCGCCCGCGCCGTCAGTTCGGCCAAAGCCATCGACGCCTTGGACACGCTGCTGCATCCGCAGGCCAAGGCCATCACCTCCGCCTTGTTGCGGGCTGATCATATCTACATCATCGGTCGCGATACCGGTTTTGGCGCGGCGCAGGAACTGGCGCTCAAGATCAAGGAGACCTGCGCACTGCATGCCGAGGCCTATTCGTCGTCCGAGGTGTTGCATGGCCCCTTGCAACTCGCGACCAACCCCTTGTTGGTGCTGATCCTCGACACTGATCAACCTGACGTGAAAGCCTCTCTCGACACCGCAGAAGCCCGGCTACGCGCCACCGGCGGCACTGTATTCCGGCTCAGGCCCGCCGATGTCGGTGCTTACGGCCTGACCCCCGCCGCCGCTGCCGCCGCCCTTTTGTGCCTGACCTACCCGATCGTGCTTGCCACCGCACTCGCCCTCGGCCATGACCCCGACCGTCCCGCCACCCTGTCCAAAGTGACGCAAACCACATGATTGCTGCCGGCATCGACCTCGGAGGCACCAAGATCGAGGCGCAAGTCTTCGATTCTGGCTGGAACAGGGTCGATTCCCATCGCATCCCCACGCCCATGGCCTATGACGCCCTGGTCGCGGCCATGGCCACGCAAATCCACTGGATCGACCAACGCGCCCAAGGCCTGCCGATCGGCATTGCCGCCGCCGGGCTGATCAACCCGGTGACCGGCCTCGCATTGACCGCCAACCTGCCTGCCACAGGCCACCCCTTTCCCGCCGACATTGCCATCGCCGCGGGTCGCCCCATCACCTATGTCAATGATTGCCGCGCCCAGGCCTTGTCGGAGGCGTTTTTCGGCGCCGCTCGCGGCTTTCGCTCGGCGCTGTCACTCAACCTCGGCACCGGGCTGGCGGGCGGCATCGTGGTGGATGGCAAGCTTTTGCCCGGCCCGACGGGCTTGGGTGGTGAGTTCGGCCATTTCGCCCTGCCCGCCAATGTGGTCAGCGCCCACAATCTGCCAATCCTGCGGTGCGGTTGCGGCCGAATGGGCTGCACCGAGACGCTGATTGCGGGCCCTGGCCTCGCGCGGCTATATACCCACCTGACGGGTCGCGACGCCTCACCCGAGGCCATAAGCCGGAACCGTGCGACCGACCCTGATGCACAGCGGGTCTGGATGGTCTGGTGCGAGCTTCTGGCTGAAATGATCCACACCCTGTGCTATACCGTCGATCCTGAATGCATCGTCCTGGCGGGCGGCCTGTCGCGCGCGCCGGGTCTGATCGTCGACCTTGGCGAGGCCCTGCAACGCGCCCAATTGCCCGGCTACGGCCCGCCGCTGATCCGGCTGGCCGAGGGTGGCGACACCACAGGCGCTCGCGGTGCCGCTTATGCCGCCTACAGCGCAGGAGGCGGAAGTGTCTGACCGCGCGCAAACCTATCTGTGTCCCGACAGCGTGTTCGATGGCCAGACGCTGCATTCCGGCAAGGCCATCCACCTCGTGGAGGGCAAGGTCGCCGCCCTGATACCGCTGTCCGATCTGCCCGCCACCGCCCGCCGCCGGCGCGTTTCAGGCACGATCACGCCCGGATTTCTGGACCTTCAGGTCAACGGCGGTGGCGATGTGTTCCTCAACACCAACCCGACCGTCGCCGGCATGCAGGCTATCGCCGCCGCCCATCGTCGCTTTGGCACCGTGGGCATCATGCCCACCCTGATCACCGACGCGCCCGAGGTGCTGGACCGCGCGGCCGAGGCAGCCATTGCCGCCCGCGATCAGCCGGGCATTCTTGGCCTGCATATCGAAGGCCCCCATATCAGCCTTGCCCGCCGAGGCACGCATGCGCCGCGCTTCATCCGCCCCCTTGATGATCGCACCATCACCGTGGTCCGCCGTCTGCGGACTGCAGGGGTCGCCGTCCTGATCACGGTGGCGCCCGAGGCGGTGTCACCCGGCCAGATTGCGGCTCTTGCGGCAACCGGG
>JANXPK010000805.1 GCA_025357355.1 Rhodobacterales bacterium | reverse complement strand
GGCACCTCGACTCGCAGGCGTTCGGGCGCGGGGCGGCCTTCGAATGCGGCCAGCATCTCTTTCAGCGCGCGGACTTCATCCTCGACGGCGGCGGTGCGGTCGGCAAGCATCAGACCTGCCATCAACAGCATGCGCGGCTCTGGCAGGCGGCCCAGTTGTTGCAGGATCGGCTGGGCCTCGGTGTCCAGCATCTTGGCAGCGGCGTTGAGGAAATGCTCTTCGCCGGCCCGGCAGGACACGAAAAAGCTGCGGCCGCCGATGATGATTTCAAGTTCAGGCATGGGCGCGGCCCTCCTCAGCATCCAAGACCCCGCCAAGGGCCGCCAGAATGTCGTTCATTTCGCTGGCTTCGGCCGCGCGGGTGGCGCGCAATGCCTCCAGTTCCGCCATCATCGCCCGGTTGATCAGCGAGGGATCCACGACCCCCTGTTCTGCAGCCTGGCGCAAGCGGGCAAGGTCGTCGCGCAGTTGCGCCACCGTGGCCGACAGGCGCTGGATGTCGAGGCCCTGTGCGTCAAGCTGACCGGTGAGATACTCCACCTCGGACCTGAGGGCACTTTCGGTGGCAGCACTTTGGTCGCGCAGCACGCGCAGGCGTTCGTTCAGCTGGGCATGGGCCATGCGCTCTTCATCCAGCGCCTCTTGCAGGGCAGGGTCGGGCGTTGCAGGTGCCAAAGCGGCGGGGGTCGCGGCATGAGCTGCGGCAGACAGGGCCTCTACCCCGGCGCTGATCCGGGAGAATGCGGCTGTGATGCGCTGTTCAAGGTCCTGGATCTGCCCCATGCGGTGCCCTTTCTCGTTCGTGTCGCGCCGCAGCTTGCTGATCCCGCGCCGCATTCGTCAAGGGCGAACTTGGCGCAAATGCCGCCAGTGGCGGAGGATTGCGGTCCAAGCGGGCTGCGCCGCGCTTGAACTTGCGCCCAAGGCTGGTATTCAGCAAGACACCCTTGGACCTTGACAGGAATGAACCCCGTGGACATCGACACCCTGCGCACCCGCCACCCCGACCACTGGATGCGCGCCTGCGCCATCCGCACCCTGACGCTGGACGCCGTGGCGGCGGCCAATTCGGGCCATTCGGGCATGCCGATGGGCATGGCGGACGTGGCGACGGTGCTGTTTGACAAGCATCTGCGCTTTGACCCCAAGGCGCCGCATTGGCCGGACCGCGACCGGTTCATCCTGTCGGCGGGGCATGGCTCGATGCTGCTCTATTCGCTGCTTTACCTGACGGGCTATGCCGACATCACGCTGGACCAGATCAAGGCGTTCCGGCAATGGGGCTCGAAAACCGCCGGGCATCCGGAATTTGGCCAGGCCGGCGGGATCGAGACCACGACCGGGCCCTTGGGTCAGGGGTTGGGCAATTCGGTGGGCTTTGCCATTGCGGAGGCGTCGCTGCGGGCGCGGTTTGGCGCCAAGGTGACCAACCACCGCACTTGGGTGATTTCGGGCGACGGCTGCCTGATGGAGGGCATCAGCCAGGAAGCGCTGGCGCTGGCGGGCAAGCAGCGGCTGTCGAACCTGATCGTGATGTGGGACAACAACGGCATCACCATCGACGGCAAGGTCTCGATCGCTGACGTGACCGACCAGAAGGCGCGGTTTGCGGCCAGTGGCTGGGATGTGTTCGATTGCGACGGCCATGACCCCGACGACATCGACCGCGCGCTGAGCGCTGCCAAGGCGAGCCCGGGACCGGCTTTCGTGGCCTGCAAGACCCATATCGCGCTGGGGTCATCGGCGCAGGACACCAACAAGGGCCATGGGGCGCTGACCGACCCCAAGCTGATCGCCGATACCAAGGCAGCCTATGGCTGGACAGCACCTGCGTTCACCATCCCGCCCGCGATCAAGGCGCAGTGGGAGGCGATGGGCGCGCGCGGCGCTGTTGCCCGCTCTGAATGGCAGGCCGGGTTCAATGCCCAACCGGCGCAGCGCCGGGCTCTGCTGGAGCGGATGTTTGCCGGGGATGCGCCGAAGGGGCTGAAGGCGGCGATTGCGGCGGTCAAGAAGCAGGCTGTCGCGGATGCGCCCAAGCTCGCCACGCGGGCGGCGTCGGAAAAGGTGCTGACAGTGGTCAATCCGGTAATGCCGGAAACCATCGGCGGTTCGGCAGACCTGACCGGGTCGAACAACACCAAGACGGCGGATCTGGGGGTTTTCACACCCGAGGACCGCATGGGCCGTTATATCTACTTCGGCATCCGCGAACATGGGATGGCGGCGGCGATGAACGGGCTGGCGCTGCACGGCGGGGTGCGGCCTTACGGCGGCACTTTCATGTGTTTCACCGACTATGCCCGGCCCGCGATGCGACTGTCGGCGCTGATGGGTGTGCCTGTGGTCTATGTGATGACCCACGACAGCATCGGTCTGGGCGAGGACGGGCCGACCCACCAGCCGGTCGAGCATCTGGCAATTTCGCGCGCCACGCCCAATACCCATGTGTTCCGCCCCGCCGATCTGGTCGAAACCGCCGAGGCGTGGGAACTGGCGCTGACGTCGAAGGCGACGCCGTCAGTGCTGGCGCTGAGCCGTCAGAACCTGCCGACGGTGCGAAAAGTCCATGTCGCGGCCAACCTGACGGCCAAGGGGGCTTATGTGCTGGCCGAGGCTGGGAGCAAGCGTCAGGTAATCCTGATCGCCACCGGGTCCGAGGTCGAGATTGCGCTGAAGGCGCGCGCGGCGCTGGAGGGCGAGGGGATCGGCACCCGCGTCGTCTCCATGCCGTGCATGGAGCTGTTTGCGGCGCAGGACGAGGCGTACCGCAGGAAGGTACTGCCTGCCGGGCCAGTGCGGGTCGCCATCGAGGCCGGTGTGCGCGCGGGCGGCTGGGACCGCTGGCTCTTGGGCGAGCGCGGACGCGAGGCGAAGGCGGGCTTCGTCGGGATGACGGGCTTTGGCGCCTCGGCCCCGATCGAGCGGCTGTACAAGGAGTTCGGGATTACGGCCGAGGCGGCGGTGACGCTGGCCAAGGGCCTGTTGTAAACCACTTTTGCAAGGTTGGACGCCCCCGGAAGCCGCAGCCTCCGGGGGCTATTTTCAGCGACCTGCCACAGCAGAGCGCAGGTTGCCGATCAGATTGGCGCCGAAGCTGCCACCGAAAAAGGCGAGGGTCGCCATTCCGAGAAAGCCGCTGTTTGCGACGTTTGAGCCCAGAACAGCGACGAGGATGACGGCGGAGGCCGCGCCGATGATCTGGCCGCACATGATGCAGTTGGGCGGCCAATCGCCGGGTTCGACGCCCCCGCCGGTGACGCTGGGAAAATGGATCGGCCAGCCGGTGCCGCACCAGCCGATGATTGCGACGATGATGAAGTCGGGAAACATCTGAATTCTCCTTGGGTTATGTCTTGGTTCAAATAGGTCCTGCGCAAGTAGCGCCCAAAAAACCGGCGTCTTGCAGTTCAGGTGGATCACTTCGAAAATGGAAATGCTTCGCGCTGAATGGGCGGACTATAGGATATACACCCCAAGGTTGTGAAGCAAATTCGTCTTTGGTCTAGGGTCGGACCGTGAGCCGGGTCCAGAGCGGGCCGATGATCCGTGAGGCAATCGGGATCAGCACCATGCCGAGAGCGGTGCCGAGAATGCCGTTGATCGCAGCGCCGGACAGCCAGTGCAAGGCTGCGGCCAGAGGCGGCACCAGGGCGGCCACCGTTTCGGACCATGTGGCGATGAGGTGGGCAGGCGCGGGCCAGCCCAGCCCCTCGGCCCCATGGGTCAGGATCGAGCCGCCGACCCACAGCATGGCGGCGGTGCCGACGGCGGACAGCACCTCCATCAGCAAGGGCATGAACAGCACCAGACCGCGGCCCAGCGCCCGCGTCGGCGCCAGCCTGCCACGACGGGCGAGAAACAGGCCCATGTCATCCATCTTGACGATCAGCGCGACCGATCCATAGACGGCGGCGGTGATGGCGATGCCGACGATGGCAAGGGTCGCGGCCATCATCCACAGGGCTTGCGACGGGATGGCGGCAAGGGCGATGGTCATGATCTCTGCCGACAGCACGAAATCGGTCTTGATGGCACCGGCGACCTTTTCGGCCTCAAGATGGG
>JANXPK010000783.1 GCA_025357355.1 Rhodobacterales bacterium | reverse complement strand
GACCCCCAACAGGAAAACAGTATACCCCGACATCCGGTGAATGAACTGCACCAGCCCCGGGTTCTCATAAAACGCCGTTACCCACGACCGCACAGCACCCGCCGCATCCGTCACATAGAACGCATCCGCCGGAAAGAATTGGCCATTCATGTCCGGCCAGGTCGGAAACGCCCGACCCGCATCAATCCCCGCCACCAGTGCACCCAGCAAAATCTGCAGGAACAACAGATGCATGACCCCGGTCGCCATCCCCGCCAACCGCCGCTCGCCACTGCGCCGCGCCTGCATCAGGTCGGTCTCGCTGCGCCCCAGCAGCAGCACCCACCATGCGATGAACCCATAGATGACAAACGCCCCGCCCAGATGCAGCGCCAGCCAATAGGACGCAACCCGTGTCGCGGCCCCCGTCAGCCCCGACGCCACCATCCCCCAGCCAACCGCCCCCTGCACCCCGATCAACAGACCCAGGCCGAACAGCCGCGCCGTCCAGCCCAGCGGCACCCGCCGCGTCAGCGCAAAGAAGGCAAAGCCCAGCGCCCAGACCAGCCCGATCACCCGGCCCAACTCGCGGTGCCCCCATTCCCACCAGAAGATCGCTTTGAAGGCGTCCAGCGTCATGCCGACATTGGTCAGCTTGTACTGCGGCGAGGCTTGATATTTGCCGAACTGGTCTGCCCAATTGGCATCGCTCAGCGGCGGCAGCGCTCCCATCACCGGGTTCCACTGGGTGATCGACAGCCCGCTATCGGTCAACCGCGTCAGCCCGCCCAGCGCGATCATCACCGCCACCAGCAGAAAGATCACGCCCAACCAGACCCGGATCGCCCGCCGGGCTCCCTGCTCCGGGGCCGAAATCATCCCGCCGACCGGGGCCGGCCTGGCCACGTCCGCCGCGCCCACTTCCTCGAAAATACTGCGCTTGCCCGCCATCCAAAGCCCCTTGATCCGTTGGCCGGACCCTAGTGCCCGCCGCAGCCCCCTTCAAGAGCAGCCCACATTTCATCTTTTCATAAATATCCCGGGGGGCGCCGCAGGCGCGGGGCTGGCCCCCCTACTTCTCCGCCCACACCACCAGTTCCACCCCGCCCGGTTCGCGAAAGTGAAACCGCCGCCCTCCGGGAAAGCTGAAGATCGGCTTGGTCACCACCCCACCCGCCGCCTCGACCCGGGCCAGTGCTGCGTCCAGATCAGCCGCCTTCACGATCACCAGCGCCGTGCCCGCCGCCGCTTGCCCGCCGCCGTCAATGCCGCCATCAATCCCGGCATCAGCAAAGGCCTGATAGCCCGGCCCATAGTCGATAAAGCCCCAGCCGAAGGCCTGCGCGAAAAAGTCCTTGCTGGCCGCGATATTGCCGCTCGAAAACTCGACATAGTCGATTTTCAGGTCCGCCATAGCCATATCCCTTCGTCAAGTTGTTCCATTTTTGTTCTAGCTGCGACCGGCGCGAAAATCAAGCCGCTCACCGGCTTTCACCGCGAAACCCCCCGGAACCGCACAGCGCAAGAGGTTAAAATCAGGTAAACAAGAAATCGTATGTATCTGATTAAACACACTTTTCATCATGGTCCGAACCTCGGACCTC
>JANXPK010000768.1 GCA_025357355.1 Rhodobacterales bacterium | reverse complement strand
GGTGGTGGGTGCGGCGCTGGGCGTCTCGTCCGACTTTTGCAGGGCGGGGACCATGTCGAGGTTGAGGTAGCTTGAGGTCACCATGAAGAAGAACAGCAGGATCATCATCACGTCGATCATCGAGACGATGGAAATCAGCGTCCGGCGCTGTTTGGGGCGGTGGAGCGTGAAGCCCGCCATCGGCTTAGCCGCCCTGCGCCGAAAGGGTCATCAGGCGACCGACAGCGCTTTCGATGCGCAGGGCGGCGGTCTCGACCCGGCCCGTCAGCAGGCTGGAGCCGACGGCGGCGGGGATGGCGACCATCAGGCCCGCGGCGGTGGTCAGAAGGGCGAGCCAGATGCCGCCGGCAAGGACCGAAGCGTTGGCGGAACCCTGCGCGAGAGCGAGGCTTTGAAAGCTTTGCACCATACCGAGGACCGTGCCGAGGAGGCCGAGAAGCGGCGAGATCATCGAGATCAGGTCCAGAAGGCGCAGCCAGCCTGACATCGCGGCCACCTCGTCATTGCCACGACGGGCAAGGTCGCCTTCGACCAAGGCAGGGCTCATCCCCGATTGCAGCTGTTGCATCCCCGCCAGCAGCACGCGGTCGGCGGGCGAGCGCGGGGCGAGGGCGGCGATGGCGCCGTCGCGGTCGCCGCCGGACCATTGGTCAAGCGCGGCATCGCGGAGGGCGACACCGCCAGTGGACGGCCAAAGCTGCACGATCTTGACGATGATCAGGGTCAGTGACAGGGCCGACAGCAGGATCAGAACCGACATGACCGGACCGCCTGCGGTCAGCATGGACCAAAGATCAGTGCTCATCATTTCACCAAGGGCGCGGTGGTCTTGCTGCTGAGATCGATCATCGGATAGCAGTCGGTATTCTCGCCGTTCTGCGGTTTGCACACCGGCACGTCGTCCATCAGGATCTGGCTGATGTTGGCGCAGGCGATCTGCGGGATTTCAAAGAGCTTCAGGGTGGTGCGGGCCACCGGCAAGGGGGCCGCGTCGATGGACAACAGCCGGTCGATGACGCCCTTCTGGTCGAAGATCGCCAGCGACATCTCGAAGCCTTCGAAACTGGTTGGGGTTCCGTTGCGGAACAGGAAATAGGCCCGGCAGCCGCCGCCGGTGATCTCTTCGAACTTGTTGATCTCGATGGTCAGCTTGCCACTGTCGGCGGCAGCCTGATGGCCTGCGAGCAAGCTGGCGGCGGTGATTGCCGCGCCAAAGACTTGCCTTACCGTGATACCCATTGCGGTCCCTCCCTGATCCCGTGGTCCCGGCGAACCTATGCGCGCCGTCCTTGGCCAACTGAACGACCGCCCGGTGGTCGCTGTCAACGGTTGCGTGTGGCAAAACGACACTGCGCGGATCGGGCGCGGGCTGGGGCGGATGGATGCCAGTGAATTTGCGGGCAAATTTGCGTCAACTGCACGTGATCATTGACAGAAGGGGGATGTCGGTAGTCATACTGTGATCCGTAGGACCGTGATTGAGTCTAGCTGTGTTACCAGGCGAAGGACCCAGCGCCCCTTGGCCGGGGAGTTGTTTCTGGCGCCGGACAAGAAATTTTCAAAGGCCTGGGTAAACCCGGGCGCAGGAGGAACGGATGGATTTGGCTGCGCTCTTGGCGCCTCGCGCAGGCGATGACCCGAGCGGCGAGAATCTGGAATATGACTTTGATTTCATGCAGTTGCAGATTGCAGCCCAGCCCGGCGAAGAACGTCAGGCCGGCAAAGAGATCCTCGCAGCGGAAGATCCGGATTTTGCCGATGTCGAGGCGCGGGCGCTTGGCATTCTTGAGCGTGCCCATGATTTGCGCGCGGCGGTGATTCTGGCAGGGGCCGTGCTGCACACGCGCGGTCTGGCCGGGTTTGCCGAAGCGGTGGCCTATGTGAAGGGCTGTCTGGAGCAGCACTGGCAGACCTGCCATCCGCAGCTGGATGCCGACGATGACAACGATCCGACGATGCGGATCAACGCGGTCCACGGGCTGGCGGGGGCAACCACGGTGTTGTCGGGTTTGCGGCGGACCGCGCTGACAGACAGCCGGACGTTTGGCCGGCTGAGCCT
>JANXPK010000763.1 GCA_025357355.1 Rhodobacterales bacterium | reverse complement strand
TCGGCAGGTGCTGCGCCGGGTTCGCCCGGATAAAGGAAGCCCACGCCAGACTTGCGGCCAAGCCGTCCTGCCGCGACCTGAGCCCTGAGTGCTGCAAACACCTGGTAGCGCGGGTGACCCTGCATTGCGGCCGATAGCCCCTCGGTCGCCGCCAGATTGATGTCGGCCCCGATCAGGTCGATCAGCGCCAAGGGCCCGATCCGGTAGCCTGCCGCCAACATCGCGGCATCGACCTCACCGGCAGTCCGGCCCTCTTCCAACAGTGCCAGCGCCTCGCCATAAAAGGGCCGGGCGCAACGGTTGACGATGAAGCCGGGGCGGTCGGGACACGCGGTCACGGTCTTGCCTGCCAGAACGGTCGTGTCCCGCGCCACGGTCACGGCGTCGGCGGATGTGCCGACAGGGGCAACCAGTTCCACCAGTTTCATCACCGGCGCAGGGTTGAAGAAATGCAGGCCCAGCACCCGTTCTGGATGACGCAAGCCCGCAGCGACCGCCGCCACCGACAGGGAAGAGGTGTTGGTGGCCAGCACTGCTTCGGGTGCCAAGACGGTCTCCAAGGCCGCAAACAGCGACCGCTTGGCGTCCAGCCGTTCGGCGATCGCCTCGATGATCAGCCCGGCAGGGGCAAGTCCCGCCACGTCTTCGACCACGTTGAACCGGGCAAGCAACGCTGCCGCAGCCTCAGCCGTCAGCGCGCCTTTGGCAACACGCGGTTCCAGCGCCAACCGCAGGCGCCCGGCGGCCAAGGCGCGCGCGTCGGCCTGCGCGTCCGTCGCCAGTACCCGAAACCCCGCCGCCGCATAGACCTGCGCGATGCCCAAGCCCATGGTGCCCAGACCGACGATGCCGATGATCATGCGGCCCTCCCTTGTCGCCGCCATCATCCCAACAGCGCGGATAATTTCAAGCTTTAAATTTTAAGCTTGAAATTATTTCCGTCCGGTGCCAGCCTTGGGGAAACTGCACAAGGTCGATGAATTGGAGCGGTCGATGAAGGTTCTTTGCCTCGGTGGCGGCCCTGCCGGTCTGTACTTTGCCATCTCGATGAAGCTGCGTGACCCTTCGCATCAGGTGACGGTGCTGGAGCGTAACCGCGCCAACGACACCTTTGGCTGGGGCGTGGTGCTGTCAGACGATGCGCTGGCCCGGATGCAGAAGAACGATCTGGTGAGCACGCAGGCTATTCGCGACCAGTTTGCCTATTGGGATGACATCGCGGTTGTCCATAACGGCGAACGCATCGTGTCGGGCGGACACGGTTTCGCCGGGATCGGGCGCAAAACCATGCTGGTGCTATTGCAGGCGCGGGCGCGCGAACTGGGCGTCGATCTGCGGTTCGAGACAGAGTTTCGCAGCGCTGAAGACTATCGCCGCGACTATGATCTGGTGGTGGCCGCTGACGGCATCAACTCTCTGGTGCGGCGCGAATACGCGCAGGCGTTTCAGCCCGACATCGACACCCGAAAATGCAAGTTCGTCTGGCTTGGCACCCACCAGAAGTTCAACGACGCCTTCACCTTCATCTTCGAAAAGACCGCACATGGCTGGGTCTGGGCCCATGTCTATCAATTCGACAAGGACACCGCGACCTTCATCGTCGAATGCCTGCCCGAAACCTGGGACCGCTGGGGCTTTGCCGCGATGTCGAAGGAGGAAACGATTGCGGTTTGCGAACGGATCTTCGCCAAGCATCTGGACGGCCATGCGCTGATGTCGAACGCCGCCCATCTGCGCGGCTCGGCGGTGTGGATGCAGTTCCCGCGGGTGATCTGCAACACCTGGTATCATGGCAATGTCGTGCTGATGGGCGATGCGGCGGCGACCGGGCATTTCTCGATCGGCTCGGGATCAAGGCTGGCCTTCGACAGCGCCATTGCACTGGCTGAATACCTGCACTCGGAACCGACGCTGCAGGCGGCGTTCCAGCGTTATCAGGACGAGCGGCGGGTCGAGGTGTTGCGGATGCAATCGGCGGCGCGCAACTCGCTGGAGTGGTTCGAGGAGGTGGAGCGTTATCTTGACCTGCCGCCGCTGCAATTCGCCTATTCGCTGTTGACCCGCAGCCAGCGGATTTCGCATGAGAATCTGCGCCAACGCGACCCGGCCTTCCTGACCCGCGTCGAGACCTGGTTTCAGGAGCAGGCGGGGGGTGCGGCCGGGCGGCAGCCGATGTTCGCGCCGTTCCGATTGCGTGACATGGCGCTGAAGAACCGCGTCGTGGTGTCGCCGATGGCGCAGTACAAGGCGGTGGACGGCTGCCCGACCGACTGGCATTTTGTGCATTACTCCGAACGGGCCAAGGGCGGGGCGGGGCTGGTATATACCGAGATGACCTGCGTATCGGCACAGGGCCGCATCTCACCCGGCTGTCCGGGCCTTTACACGCCCAGGCACGAGGCGGCGTGGAAGCGGCTGTGCGATTTCGTTCATGCCGAGACGACGGCGAAGATCTGCTGCCAGATCGGCCATTCCGGGCGCAAGGGCTCGACGCAGCTCGGTTGGGAAGAGGGCGATGCACCCCTGCCGCGCGGCAACTGGCCGGTGATCAGCGCCTCGGCGCTGCCGTGGACCGAGGCGAACCAGGTGCCGAAGGCGATGGATCGCGCCGACATGGACAAGGTGCTGTTGCAGTTCGTGCAGGCGACCGAGATGGCCAAGCGGGCTGGTTTCGACATGATCGAACTGCACGCCGCACATGGCTATCTGATCTCGTCCTTCATCAGCCCTAAGTCGAATGTGCGGACGGATGAATATGGCGGCAGCCTTGAAAACCGGATGCGCTATCCGCTGGAGGTGTTTGCGGCGATGCGGGCCGAATGGCCGGGGTCAAAGCCTGCGTCGGTGCGCATTTCGGCAAATGACTGGGTCGGGGCGGATGGCGTGACGCCGCCGGAAGCCGTTGAAATTGCCCAGATGTTCGCCGCCGCCGGGGCGGATGTCATCGACGTGTCGGCGGGGCAAACCTCGCCCGAGGCGCAGCCGGTCTATGGCCGCATGTTCCAGACGCCGTTCAGCGACCGCATCCGCAACGAGGCGGGGCTGGCGACGATGGCTGTGGGCAACATCACCGAGCCCGATCAGGTGAACGGGGTCCTGCTGGCCGGTCGGGCCGATCTGGTCTGTCTGGCCCGCCCGCATCTGGCCGACCCATGCTGGACATTGCACGCGGCGATAAAGGCCGGGGATACTGGCACGGAATGGCCTTTGCCCTACCTGCCGGGCCGCGATCAGGCGCGGCGGTTGCAGGCGCGTGCGGCGGAGGTGATCCGGGCATGACCCTGGCAGGCAAACGGGTTCTGGTGACGGGCGGCGGCAGCGGGGCGGGGGCTGACCTTGCGCTTGGCTTTGCCAGGGCGGGGGCCGAGGTGGTGATCTGCGGGCGGCGCGTCGAGGCGCTGACACGCTCTGCCACGCAGCACACGGGCATCCGCGCGCTGCCCTGCGATGTGACTGACGAAGCCTCGGTTCAGGCGTTGTTCACGGCGGCGGGGCCGGTCGACATCGTGATCGCCAACGCCGGCCAGGCCGATTCTGCACCGTTTCAGCGCACCACGCTGGACCAATGGAACGCCATCCTCGTGGTCAATCTGACCGGGGTATTCCTGACCTTCCGCGAAGGCCTGCGCCAGATGCCCGGCTGGGGGCGGCTGATCGCGGTGTGTTCGACCGCCGGGATCAAGGGCTATGCCAAGATCGCCCCCTATGCGGCTTCCAAGCATGGGGTGATGGGGATGGTCCGGTCGCTGGCGCTGGAGGTGGCGAAGGGTCCGGTCACGGTCAACGCCATCTGCCCGGGGTTTCTGGATACCGAGATGACCGACCGTTCAGTGCAGATCATCGCCGAAAAGACCGGGCGAAGTCTGGCCGAGGCGCGGGCGGCGCTGGCGGCACTCAGCCCGCAGAACCGGCTTTACCAGCCGTCCGAGGTAACGGCGGCGGCGCTTTACCTGAGCGGGACGGGCAGCGAGGGCGTCAACGGCCAGGCCATCACCATTTCGGGCGGCGAGGCATGAGCGACACGCTGTCCAAGCGGCGGTTGAAGATGTGGATCCGCCTTCTGGGTGTGACGCGCCGGACCGAAGCCGAACTGCGAGAGTTTCTGCGGGTCAAGCACGCGACGACCCTGCCGCGCTTTGACGTGATGGCGGCCTTGTACCGGCGGCA
>JANXPK010000749.1 GCA_025357355.1 Rhodobacterales bacterium | reverse complement strand
CGCCGTGCCCTATTACATCTGGTGCAACCGTGGCCCGAACCCGATGCAGGTCTGGCTCAAGGAGTAGGCGATGGCCCATGTCGAGCTGAGTTCGCTGTCCAAGACCTTTGGCGTCTTTCAGGCGCTGACCGACATCAACCTGCAGGTCGAGAAGGGCGAGTTCTGCGCCCTCCTTGGCCCGTCGGGCTGTGGCAAGTCGACGCTGCTGCGGCTGATTGCGGGGCTGGAAGATGTCACCTCGGGGTCGATCCGTATTGCCGAGCGGGACGTGACCGATCTTGAACCCTCGGACCGCCGCATTGCCATGGTGTTCCAAAGCTACGCGCTTTATCCGCATATGACCGTTGCCGAAAACATCGCGTTCTCGCTGGAGGCGGCGGGCCAGAAGAAAGCCGTTCGTCTGGCCCGTGCGGCCGAGGTCGCCAAGACCCTCAGGCTCGATACCCTGCTGGACCGCCGCCCCGCCATGCTGTCGGGTGGTCAGCGCCAGCGGGTGGCGATCGGACGGGCGCTCGTGCGAGAGCCCGAGGTGTTTCTGTTCGACGAGCCGCTCTCGAACCTTGACGCCATGCTGCGGGTGCAGATGCGGGTAGAACTGTCGAGCCTGCACCACGATCTTGCCGCCACGATGATCTATGTGACCCACGACCAGATCGAAGCAATGACGATGGCCGACCGCATCGTGGTGATGGATCAGGGCCGCATCCAGCAGATCGGCGCCCCGCTCGATCTGTACAACCAGCCCGCCAACAAGTTCGTGGCCACCTTCATCGGGTCGCCATCGATGAACCTGCTGGCGGCAACAGTCGCCGAGGGTACGGATGACCGGATCTCCCTGACAATCGGGGCGGCGGGCCACTTTGTGCTGCGCCCGCGCCACCCCGCTGCGAGCCTTAGGGATCAGCCGGTCGACCTTGGCATCCGGCCCGAACATGCGCGGATTGTCGACCCCTCCAGCCCCGACGCCGTGCTGCCGGGCAAGGTGCGGCTGGTCGAGCGGCTGGGCAATCAGACGCTGGTCCATCTGGACACCGCCAGCGGCCCCTTTGTCTTGCAAGGTCCGGGCGATCTGGCGGCCAAAAATGGCGACCTTACCGGATTGGCCTTCGATGCGACCCGCGCCCATATCTTCGGGGCCGATGGTCAGGCATTGTGATCCACCCAAGTCCGAACCGGCCTGGCGCCGGGTCAACTTGAGCCTTTGCGTAGCCGGGTTTGGCCTGCTGCCCGAAGCCTCATGGCATTTGCGCCGACCGCCACCCCCGGCTTCGCGCCACCGCCTCTGCAAAGCAGCGCGACCATTCCGGCGCTTGCGCCTTGGGCTGGATCACTGGCGCCGCACCCCCAAAGGGATCGGACGGCAAAGGGCGACCCAGCGCCACGGCGGCAAGGGCAGCGGCCCCCAGCGCGGTGCATTCGGGCTGCGGCGACACACGCACAGGCAAACCACAGGCATCCGCCAGAAAGCCGGCAAAGGCCGCGCTGTTGGTCAGACCGCCGTCAATCGAAAGTGGCCCGGCCAAACCCGCCACCCGCTGCAAGGCGCCAACGAGGGCGGCGGTTTCAAAGGCGATCCCTTCCAGCAGCGCCTGGCACAAATCGCGCCGGGTCATATCTGGCGTCATGCCGATCAGCACGGGCGCGGCGGTGCGGTCCCAATGGGGCGCGCCAAGACCAGAAAAGGCCGGCACAAACACCAGTCCGCGACCAACGGCCGATGCCTGTTCAAAGCCGTCAAAGGCGGCCACATCGTCGGCGAGCCCGGCCCGGATGGCCCATTCCACGGCAGAGCCTGCATCCTGAACCCCGCCATCGACCGCGTAGACCATCCCCTGCCCCAGATCCCAGGCAACCGTCGGCAGCAGCCCTTCCAGCGCGCCAGGGTCCGGTGGCATACTGCCCGTCACGGCCAAGGCGAAGGCCCCGGTGCCAAAGGTGATCTTGCCCTGCCCCGGCAGTCGGCAACCATGGCCGTAGAGGGCGGCCTGCTGGTCCACGATGGCCGCAAGGATCGGCGTGCGGCCATAAGCGCCGAACCCGGCAATGTTCGAGCGGATTTCGGGCAGCGCGTCCAAAGGTACGCCGAATGCCGCGCAAAGCCGGGCGTCCCACTGGCCGGTGGCCAGGTTCATCAGCCCGGTTCGCGACGCTGTCGCCCGGTCGGTGGCGAACTGTCCGGCCAGCCTGTCCAGCAAGAACGCATCCGAAGTCCCCAGCCGCAGCCTTCCGGCACCTTGCGCGGCGGCAACCAAGGGCAAATTGGCAAGCGCCCAGCCCAGTTTCGACGCCGAAAAATACGGGTCAAGCGGCAGGCCGGAGCGGGCTGTTACCAGCGGCGCGACCCCGGCCCGCGCCATTTCAACCAGCCGGACGAGGCTGCGCCGGTCCTGCCAGGACATCAGCGGCGACAGGACCTCACCGGTCTGGCTATCCCAGGCCAGACAGGTCTCGCCCTGATTGGCGATGGCCAATGCATCGGCGGGACCCGCCGCCTCAAGCAGCGTCCGGCAATGGCGCAGGATTTCCTCGGCATCCATTTCGACGTAGGCTGGGGCGGGATAATGGGTGGCGTGGCGCAGTTGTCCTACCAGCCGGGTGCCCACCTCGGTCACTTCCAGAAGCCGGGTCGAAGTCGTGCCCTGATCAAGGGAAAGGATGCGCATCTAGGCCTCAAGCGAAAAGGTGATCGGGCCCCGGGCCGGGTCCAGCGGCACCTGATCTTGCGGAATGCGGATGGGCCGTTCAGGTGCCGATGCCGTCTGACAGGTCCAGATGATCACGCCCGAAGCATCGCGCGCCCGCAACGTTCCATGGATGGCGGCACTGGCACGAGCCTGCAACGTCAGGCCGGTTTTCGTCCCCGGAACAAGGGCTTGCGGCATGATCCATTCAAGGCCCGCCCCGGCTAGGATAGGGATCGTTGCAGGCGGCTGCGGCCGTTCCAGATCAGCGAGCAGCGCGGCCGCAACCGCGCGCCCCTCTGCCCAGCAGCGTCCCGCCGTCTCGACCCCGCGCAGAAGGTTGCCTGCGGCGAAGATCGTGGCCGTGCTGGTGCGCCCCTCACTGTCCACCTGCGGCCCATTGGTCGCCGGATCAATGACAAGACCGGCCAGCCTGGCGAGGGCGGCCTCAGGGCAAAAGCCCCCGGTCAGCACCAGTCCATCGCAGTCGATTTCGCGTTCAGTGCCGTCAGGCACGCGGTAACGGACTGCCGCCAGCCGACTGTCGCGCGCCATCAGATCCGTGATTTCCACCCCGGTGTGGACCGGCAGTCCCAGGGCGCGGGGCAGCCAGCGAAACGGCGCGCGGGTCCGCATCGCTTCACCGGTCTCCAGCACCGCCAGTGGATTGGCCCCAGCCGCGCGACAAGTCAGAATGGCCGACATCGCGACCAGTTCGTTGCCCAGGATCACCGGCTGGCGGAAGGGCACAGCACCATGCCGGTACCACATGTCCTGCAGGGTGCCGGTCGTCACGACGCCCAATGGGCGCTCGCCCGGCAGCAGGCGTTCAGCGCGCGTGGCCTCGCGCGCGCCGGTGGCCAGGAGAATACGGCGCGGGGTCAGCGTTTCAGACCCGTCCGGGGTGAGCAGATCAACCCTGCCGCCGGGGTGAATGGACGTGACCGACACCGAGGTGCGCAGAACCGCCCCCGCCCGCAAGGCCGCCGCGATCAGCCGGTCGGCATAGGCCCGGCCGCCCAGAACCCGATGAAACTCCCGCAGACCAAACGGCGAGTGGCCACAAGTCAGCGGCATCCCCCCGGCCTCGCTCTGACGCTCTGCGAGGATCACCGACAGGCCTGCAGAGGCCAGCCGTTCGGCGGCCGCCAAACCTGCGGGACCGGCACCGACTACAAGGACATCCGGGTTCATGGCGCAACCCCTATTGGCGCGGCAAACCTGCCGCGGGTCAATTCCTCGATCCGGCCAAGGCAATTGAAGCCCTGACAGCGTCCCATCGCGCAGCGTGTCCGTCGGCGCAGGCCGCCGAGATCGCCGGGCGGAAACGGGCTGGCCAGTGCCGCCTCGATCTCGCGCCGGGTCACCATCTCGCAATGGCAGACGATCTCTCCCGGCGCCGCCGTTTGCCAATCGCGCGGCTGGCCTTCCGCGAGGTTTGGCATGCGGGGGGTGGCAGCGGGCGGCTCGATCGGTGCAGCCTGCAGCAAGCCTGCGGCGTGGCGCGCGATGCCCAGTGAGGCGGTCAGCCCGGTAGAGCGGATGCCGCCAAGCGTCAGCCAGTTTCGCGAAGGGTCATGAAAGATGCGGTAGTGCTTTTCGTCGGACGCCGGGCGCAGGCCGGCATAGGTGGCGGTGATCGGCATGTTCCGCAACGCGGGTAGAATCTCCGCCGCGCGGGCGATCAGCATGCGCAATTCGGCAGTGGTGACGGTCGGGCGGTCGCGGTCGGGCGTTTCCTCGGCGGTCGGGCCGATCAGCACATTGCCAAAGGCCGTGCGACACAGCACGACCCCCTTAGTGCGCGGCTCTGGCACCGGCAGGATGATATGGGTCAGAAACGCCGCAGCGGCCCTGTCAAAGACCGCAAACTGCCCTTTGCGCGGCTTGATGGTGAAATGGGCGCGGCCAAGCAACAACGTCTCGACCCGGTCGCCGTAAAGCCCGGCGGCATTGACCATCGTGCGGGCGTGCAGCGGGCCACGGGTCGTTTCCAGCCGCCAGAGGCCGTCGAACCCTCCGCTCGTCACCTCGGTGCCGCGCAAGATCGTGCCACCCGCCGACAGGATCTGCAGCGCGTAGCCGTGAAATGGCGACCAGGGGTCGATGACATGCTCATGCGGCACCAGAACCGCCGCGCGCGCCGGGGCCAGATGCGGCTCGCGGCGGTGCACCTCGGCGGCATCGATCAGGCTGGTGTCGGTGACGCCGTTGCGCTGGGCGGCGGCGAGGATGGCGGGCAATTCAGCCTCTTGCGCAGCAGTCCAGGCTACCACCATCGCGCCGGTTTCCAAAAGCGGCAGGTTCATCGACCCGCGCAACGCCAGGTAATCGGCATACCCCTGCTGCATGCAGGAAAGTTCCAGACTGCCTTCTGGCGCATCAAAGCCGGTGTGCAGGATGGCGCTGTTGGCCTTGGACGCCCCCGACAGTATGTCGGCACCCTTTTCCACCAGCACGACACGGGCGCCGGAAAGGGCAAGATGACGCGCGGTCGCCACACCCACCACACCACCGCCGATCACCGCGAAGTCGTAGAGTTGCATTGGGCCTTTCGGTTGACCGTGCTGCCGGTCCGTGGTTTCTGGAGTTTGGGTTTGGGTAGCGACCCTTGGCCCTTCCGTCAACGGAATTGCCGAAACGGCCGGCTAGCGCAATGTTGGAGACGCCATGAAGAACTTCAATTCAATGTGGCGGGACTTCCCGCATTTCATCATCGGCATCACCAAGGAAATCTGGGAGGATCGCGGCATCCACCTCTTGGAGACCTGCTATCACCCCGACATCGTGGTGCGCGGCGCGGGCGGCATGAAGGTCGGCAATCAGGCCGTGATCGACGACACGCTGGCCAAGATGGCGGCCTTCCCGAACCTGCTGATCTATGCCGAGGATGTCATTTGGTCGGGCGGCGACGATAGCCACTACCTGTCATCGCACCGCTCCGTGATCACCGGAACCCAGACCGGCGATGGCGCCTTCGGTCCAGCCTCGGGGCGCACTTATACCGCCCGCTGCATCGCCGATTGCGCGGTGACGGATGGGGTTTTCGATGATGAATGGCTGGTGTTCGACACCGCCGCGATCGTATTGCAACTGGGTCACGACCCACGCGATTTCGCCCGCCGCCAGATTATTGCCGAAGGCGGGCCCGAGCGTGCCAAGCGGCCCTTCACCCCTGATCAGGACCGGCCCGGACCTTACACATTGCAGGGCAATGACAATGAATGGGGCGGGCGGCTGGCCGACATTCTGACCCGGATCATGCGCAAGGACATCGCGGTGATCGGGCGCAACTATGACCGCGCCGCCCGCATCGAACATTCGGCCGGTCGGGGCGGCTGGTCCTGGGGCTTTGCCGAGGCGGCGTGGATGGGCCTGCGGTCGTCGTTTCCCCAGGCGGCCTTTCAAATCCACCACATCATCGGCATGAACGAACCCGGCCGCCCACCCCGGGCTGCGGTGCGGTGGAGCCTTGACGGCCGCCACGACGGCTTCGGCCGCTTTGGTGCGCCAACCGGGGCGCATGTGCATGTGATGGGCATCACCCATGCCGAATGGGGGCCGTGGGGGGTGCAGCGAGAGTTCACCCAGGTCGATGAGGTCGCGGTTTGGAAGCAGATCGAGATGCAGGCGGGGCAGGTCTGAAGGTTCGGGGCTGGACCGGCCAACTGCACCATTCCCGCCCCATAACCCGCGAAACGGCTTGAACCATCGTCCACCCCGCCCTTGCGCGGGCATGGGAAAGTGTTGAAATCTGATTAATTTGAAAACGTACCCTGTTGAATTATAACGATAATAGGGTAGGTCCGAGGTTCGGACCGCTCTGGCAAATCCGCCTGACCGGACAGGCCCGAAAGCTGCCGCCTGCGCGCAGGACGGCGCTATGGCCTGCGGTAGCTGATCGAAAGCTGCTGCAAACCGCTCGTCAGTCTGTTGCGGATAACTGCCAGCGCCACGTCCTAATAGCCCTTCACAGCCTCGGCCTTTTCAGACCGATAGTCGGCCAGAAGCCCGGCAAAGGCCTGGGTGACGATCCGCACGTCCGTCAAGAGTGAGCCGAAGTCGAAGCCCTGCGCCTGCACCCGTTTGACCATCGCCACAGAGCCGCAGTGGCAGCCAGAAATCCGCCCCGCCGCCTTGGAACGCTGGCCGATCTCGGCGATGGCGGCCAGAACCTCGGGGGCTGTCGGTTCCAGTGTCGGCACATAGCCCAGCGACAGGCCAAGGTCGGACGGGCCGACATAGACGCCATCGATCCCCTCGACGCCCAGAATCGCGTCAAGGTTCTGCATCGCCTGACAGGTCTCGATCATCGCCAGCACCAGAACGCGAGTATTGGCGGTCTTCACGTAAGCAGGACCATAGACCATGTTGGCACGTGTCGGGCCAAAGCTGCGCCCACCCAAAGGGGCATATCGACTGGCCTGAACCAAGGCACGGGCATCCTCGGCCGTGTTCACCATCGGGCAGATCACCCCTGCGCAGCCGGCATCCAGAACCTTGGCGATGATGCCTGGCTCGTTCCACGGCACCCGGGCCAGAACTGGGGCGGGCAGTCCTTGCAGGACCTGCAGCAGGATCAGCGCCGTCTGATAGTCGATCAGCCCGTGCTGCAAGTCGATCGTCAACAGGTCAAAGCCCTGCCGCCCCATGATCTCGGCGACGACGGGCGAAGGGATCGAACAAAAGCCGTTGATCGCCTTGTTGCCTGCGCGGAAATAGGCGTGGATTGCGGTCGGGTCGATGGACATGGAAACCTCAAGGGGACGGGCAAGCGCCTTGGTGGTGGTTCAGTTTCAGCCGCATCACCTTACCCGGCGCGCGCCTTCTTTCAGAGTGGCAAGCTTGGCCCAGGCAATTTCCGGATCGACCGCGCCAAAGCCTGCAAAAGTGCCAAAGCCACAGTCCGAACCCGCAATGACGCGGTCGGTGCCGAGGATAGACGTGAACCGCTCCAGCCGTTGCGCCACCAGATCGGGATGTTCGACGAAGTTCGTCGTGGTGTCGACTGCGCCAGGGATCAACACCTTGTCTTGCGGGATCTCGCTCGCCCGGTCGCGAAACACGGTCCATTCATGGCCATGCCTTGGGTTCGCGGTTTCAAACAGGATATAGGTCGCGGGGACTTTCATCAGCAGCGGGAAAACCCGGGCCATGTCGATGTCGCAGACATGCGGGCCCTCATAATTGCCCCAGCAGATGTGCAGCCGGATGCGGTCGCGCGGCAGGCCGGTCAGCGCGGTTTCCAGTGCCTCGACGTGGGTGGCGGCGACCTTCAGGAACTCTAAGTCCGAAAGGTGGGTGAACAGCATGTGGCGGCTGAGTGCCAGGTCAGGGCAATCCAGTTGCAGGTCAAGCCCGGCGTCGAGGATGGTGCGATATTCGTCGCGCATCGCACGGGCGAGCGCATCAAGATAATCCTTGCGGCTTGCGTAATGGGCGTTCTGCAGGAAGAGGCTGATCACCCCGGGCGAGGCGGCATTCATGAAACCACGCGCCACCCCTTCGGCGGCCATTGCGGCTTTGAGGTTGGCAATATCCTTCTGCAACTCGCCCTGCCCTTTCGAGACGACGGAACCCACGCATTGTGGCCGGGCATAGCTGGGCGTGCCGCCTTCGGATGCGATGCGCTGCATGAAACTGGGGAACAGCTTCAGGTCGGCGGGAGTGTTGCGCGTGCTGTCGCCGCCAAAGCCGGTGTAGCGGTCCTTCACGTAAGTGGCATAGGAAATCTTCGATGCCTCGCCATCCGAAACGATGTCGATCCCCGCCGCCTTCTGCCGCCGCACGTTTTCGCGCACCGTCGCCGTCATGCAAGCATCAAAACCGGCAAGGTCATAGGGCTGACCCTTTTCCCGGGCAAAGAGAAAGTCGACGACCGGCTGGGGGCGTGGCAAAGAGCCGACATGGGTGGCTAGCAGCGGCATGGATCCTCCGGAATTCCTGGCTGGGGTGTCGAGTGGGCAGTTCTGGCGATCCCCGTCACGGTCAAAGCAGGCTGCCCGTTGGTCCGGCCGGATCGACGGTGTTCATCACCCGGTAAAGCGAGGATTCGCCGGTCATCGAGGGGGTCAGGCTGTGTTCCAGCCCCGGCGGTATGGCGGCGGTGTCGCCTGGGTTCAA